>JALNWR010000005.1 GCA_023230795.1 Candidatus Cloacimonadota bacterium | reverse complement strand
TATTGGGGTCCGGCTTTAAGGCTTCCACTCCCTTACGGCTGGAATTGTTTAACCTAAGAGGGCAAAAAGTAAGTGGTCTTGAGCATGTAGGTGAAGTTCTGAACGGGGCTACCCTCTCAATGCCTGTCCCAAATATTGCAAATGGTTTGTATTTCCTCAGGATTATACAAAACAACAAAACCACGTATATTAAGAAAATCTGTGTTTTAAAATAGGGGGAACAATGAAAAAAACACTAGTTGTCTTTTTTTTACTTATCTTGGTAGTTTGTGCCACAGCTAGGTATTCGGATCAATTTCCTTTGGGTACATACTCCTACATAAGTGAAAAACCTTGGTTTATGAACAACTTAAACGCTCTTAGCGGAGCTATGAATCAATTGGGTTATAATTCAACCATTATGGAAACTTTTAATCCTGCTGCCGATCTGACTACGATATACTCAAGGCTTAACGCTGATAGTATAGATGTTATAATATCAGATCGAGCATGGCGAAACTCAAGTGGCAATGAAAAGTATGCCACCACCGGACTTACAACGAGCAGCTATTATAGGTTTGAAGCTGAGTATGAAGATGGATGCTCTGTCACAAATACAGATTTGACTGATAGCCAGCATTGGTACGGCTCAAGAAATGAAGATATGCCTGGAACTGCTAATGATATTAATAGAACTGGCTTTCCTTTCTATGCAGGAGATGTTGCACCTCCAGCGTCCAATGATTATGTCTGGAGATGTGAGCCCAATCAGAATCCCAATGTACTGTCACCGGGGTGGGCATATACGGATTTACGCTGGAGATGGCTGACTAAGACTGGCTGGGGAACTGTTCCATCGGCTACGCCTCCTCCGCAGAGATCCAGCCAGTCCCTGCGAGGTAATTGTTGATGAATGAGAACGCACTTGACGGAATTCAGACATTGAAAAAAATGTAATTGCTCAATTGAACATAGATAGTGTGTAAAAAGAGGAAGGAATAATGTCCTCAACTAACCTGATAAACAATGAGTTGGAATTTACACTAACAATAGGGACTCATCTTCCACGTAGTAGAGGAGGAATAGGATGAGACAGTTATTTTGTATTACAGTGTTGATCTCGGTAAGCCTATTATATGCAGTCAACTGCATGCCATTGCTTACCACAATGACGGGTGAGTTTGGTGGAGCAGCATTAGGCAGGTCAATGTGCAATATTGACTTTAATGGAGATGGAATACAGGATTTGGTAGCGTTAGAAAAGCACTGGAATCCTGATGGTGTGTTTGATCTCTCCTACAAAATGTTTGGCAGAATCAATTTTTATTGGGGAGGATCTGATTTTGATAATAATCTTGACTTCAGTATCCCAGGTACTTACAATCGCCAGTATGGGCTGGGATTTTTGCGAAATGTTGGAGATATCAACAATGATGGGATTGAAGATCTCTGCTATTATGGATCTGAGTCTGAACAGGTGAAGATTTGTATTTTCTATGGAAACCAAATACCTAAAACGGAGCCTGATGTTGTTTTAACGTTTTCACATTCAATCGCATATGCTATTGGAAATCTCTGGGCTCTTGGTGATGTAAATAATGATGGACATGCAGACATCGGATATACGTTGATAAATCCCGTTCGCGACATAGCAACTATGAGGATTTTTGATGGTTCATCACATAACTCCATTATTTTGTATTCGTTTCAGTGGGGGCCAAACGCAAGTGGTTTAACGGGGATCGGCGATATCAATAATGATGGTATAGATGATTACCTAAGTTCGCACGTGTTTAGACAAGGTGAAAACACCTGCACCAGGGTTACTGTTCATTTTGGCAGCAATGAATTCCCCTCGAGTGATAGCCTGACAATATATTCGGGTATAAATACAGTGATCAATTCTTGTCTAGGTCCCTTAGGTGACGTCAACGGAGATGGTATTGATGATTTCGTAGGTTTGATATATGGTAGCGGCGGCTATAAAATATGGTACGGGAACTCTAACATATCGGCAAATTGGGATGTTGAATTCCCTGAACACATATCGTATACAAATGATGGATACACACTAATCCACGGAGATTTTAACGGTGATGGTTATAGCGACATCGCGACCTCAAACAGTAATTATTATGGTGCTGATGGCAGGGCTTACATTTGGCTGGGAGGGCAGAATCTGAATGGTATTGTGGATCTGGTGTTCCCTGCACCTCCTGGCGTATCTGAACGATTTGGCTGGGCAAAAGCTGCGGGCGATTTCAATAATGATGGCTACTGTGATCTTGCCGTTTCACAGCCTTATTCCCATCCTGCACCCCTTTGGACTCCTGGCAAAATACACATCTACTTGGGTAATGCTGAACTAACTGATACTACCGTTGGAGTTCAGGATGATTGTGTGGCTCCATCATCTAATTCTAACATTTGGGAAATCAACTTATACCCTAATCCAATATCCCAATTAGAAACAACAGTAAATATAATCTTCATCGGAAATGGTTATGAAAAAGAGCGGGATTTAAATATTGAAATTTACAATATAAAGGGACAGAAATTATCTGCTCATAAATTCAACGGAACATTAGCCAATAGTAAAAATTGGTCGGGCACCCTAACCAATGCAGAGTCAGGAGTTTACTTTGTCAAGATATGTTCAGGTGATAAAATGCTGGTAACCAAAAGATTCACTATTCAGTAAGAGGAGCCAAAAAGATGAAAAACAAAATTGTGTTTTCGTTAATTTTAATCGCTACTTGTATGGCATTGTTTGCCAAACACTCTGATGATTTTTTAATAGGCAATTATTCCTATTGGAGAACATATGGTGCTTATGCAGCAGCTGCGGACAGTGCATTTAAACATATGAAGGATTGTGGATATAACACTACAATTTGCAATACTTACAACAACGAGGATATTGATTTGGGAGTAATGCTGAATAAAATGGATTCGGATAGCCTTGACGCTATTCTCACAGATTTTTCTTGGGATGCTATGCAATCAAACACTAAATATGGCACAAGAGGATTTACTCTATCAAACTTACAGAGATTTGAAGCAGAGTATTGTAACGAGGAAGATGTAAAAGATAATGACCATCAAGATGATGTATTCTTTTATAGTTCCAGAGATATAGATGAAGGCGATACATTGAGAGTTGGGCAGAAGCAAGTACTTGAGGGAAAATCAAATGATTTTGTTTGGAAGTGTGAACCTTCATCACAGCCAGCCGGATATGCCTTCAATAATCTGAGCTACCGCTGGAAAAAGGAAGGAAGCAGTGTTTATGAGAAGTTAACTGATGAGATTCAGTTCATCAAAATGACATGGGATCAGGATTTAACAGATTATATGCTGGACAACACCTACCTATATTATACTGTTGCTTTTAACATACTATCTTATGATAGGGATATCGCTCATCCAATTGATCTAATTAGATTAGAATTGTGTGGGTACAATTGGAACAATGAGTTCAAACAATTACGATATGTTAACGAGCTTGGAGGTACTGATGTTGGATTAGTAGTAACTCAGTATATGTACGATGGTATTACTCGGACAGATGATTTTGGCAATAAACTATACACTTTCAGAATCAGTTTACGGTCGCTTAAAGACAATGGATTCTTATCGGCAGATAATGCCTTATCTGGCAGATATGCTTTAGGCAACATAAATCCAAGAATATATTGGTACGGCACTTCAACATTACATATAGACTATATAGAAATTGAAGATACAATTCACAGGAATATGATCACAAATCAACAACAATTTACAGATAATCTAAACAGCAGAATAAATGAGATTAAATTGCTTTCTGCAGGGAATATCCGATTTCTTTACAGTTTCGATGAGCCCAATCAAGCTCAGTTTGATTCATATAAACGAGTTCAAAATGCCATTAGGGGCGATAACCCCGGTATTGTCACAGCCATATACGACTGGCGACGAGACATGGTTAAATCCAACAATGCTCAAAGCACTTTGGATAAGTACTATCATCATCAACGTGCGTTCATTGAAAAAGCGAACCCGAAAATTCTCTCTCCTGATTTGTATCCCATCAAACCAGATGTTCAATGGAATTTTAAGAGTGATTTGAAATTTTTGCAAACTGCGTTAGAGGATAATCTTCTGGTTAAATATCATGCATATAAGACAGCTTCTCAGCAGAATCCAAATCTAAGATTCATCCCCGTAGTACAGTCTTTTGGCGCTTGGGATAGGTCGGGAACCACTCATCAATGGATGTCTTGGCTTAGACCGCCCAGGGAAACACAAAAAATGCTTCAGTTATTACCCTTATGCTATGGAGTTGATGGAGTAATAAATTATCAATTTCCTACGTGGAACAAGTTATCTTATTCTTCGAGTGATACGTTATCGTATCAATATGGAGCTATAAGCATTATTCAACAAGGAACGAATTTATCATATGTTCCCCTTTCGAACTACTATGCACTAAAAGAGGCTAACGATAAAATTATCAGATATGCAACAGTTATAAAGAATAGTGATTGGCATGGATCAGATAGCCTTAAGGTTTCCATTGATAACCAGAATATCGCAATATCGCCTATGATGCTGCAGTCGTTATTTGTTTTGCCATCAGAGAATGGTCATCATTATCAAGGCTATGTTCAATGCGGCTTGTATACATATGTATCTCAGCCTTATTTTATGATTGTAAATAGAAGAGCCAACTATGTTAGATTTGGATATAATCCTGTTTTTACAGAAAACAGCAGTTTAGACAATTGCTTTGAAGCAGCATTGCCGCAGACCGTAAGATTTGTACCTAATACTCAAGCTCATACAATGTATGGTAGCAACTTAGCAATGTATGATCCTTACACAGACATGATACACACATCTAGTGGACAGAATGTAGATGTCGTTATCGATCCAGGCGATGGTATGCTACTAAAGATGATAGGAACTCTTCCTGAATTAGTAAACGCTCCTGCCACCCTAGCTAAGGATGTGGTTCTTGAGGGAGATATATTATTGGCAAATGGAGTTAATGTGACAGTAAGTCCACATACTACTTTGAGAGTAAAAGCAAATGCCCATATTACAATATCATCAGGTGCATCTTTTATTTTCCGCGGAAGTGTCACCTTTGAAGATGGATCAACCATAACTGTATTACCCAATGGTTCTGTGAATTTTGATGCTGCAAATTGTGTTTGGGGCAACTTAGCGAAAGTAGACGTTGTTAACGGATCAATAAGTGTTGAAGGAGGGCACTGGGATAAATCAGCAGATGCAATTGTTTGGGGTGGAATCTCGGCTAATTCGTCTAGCACTGTGACTATTACTGGTGCAACCATAAAAAATGCGAATGTACTTTCGATACATAATTCAAACTTGATTATAACTGATAGCAAATTCGAAATCCCTGCAAGTAAGTATGGATTGCTTATATCAAATACTGGTGAAGGTTATGCTACGCGGATCGAAAACAGCCAGCCAGGTATGGGATTCTTTGGCGCGTCTAACCAGAATTCTAAAGGTATAGTTCTTGGTAGGGTAGATAACCATGTCGTGTTGGATAATGTCAATTTCCAAAACTTGTTGTTTGGAGTCTTCAAAAACACAAACTCAAGCTATGGAGATAGTCTTGTTTATTGTAATTTCACAAACTGCTTAGAGGGATTAAAGCTGACTTCAAGCGAGTATAATGCCAATATTGATTATTGCAGCTTTAATCAGAATGTAATAGGAATAAGGTTAACTGCTGCTAATCCAAAGATCATTGGGTGTAATTTCACTAGCTGCACGAAAGGAATATTATCCGAATTAACTGTCCTGTCAACTGGAGTTGATAGCGGAATATTTGAATCTAATTTCTACAATGGGGGAATTGGGATAGAAAGTCGTAATTCAAACCATAGAGTAAAGAACAACTACTTTAACCGTAACCAGTCAGGGATCATCAATCATGCTGGATCAAATCTCAATTTGAGTTACGGAGCCAATAATGTGCTAATGAATCATGAGAACAATATTATGTTCTTCGACTCACAGGCTTATGAATCTACTATCCAACTTTTCAGGGGACATAATGATTTCTATCATCTGTATGATGATCAGACAAACATCTTGGCAAATGATTTTTCATTCGATAATAATTACTTTAATTATCCCATCGGACGTTTCATAAAAATAGATGCCAGTAAAAATTGGTATCAGGATCAGGAAGTCAGGATAAATGATCCAATATATGTTGATTATGTTTATGTAGATTTGTATGATCCCAACCCCAATATGCCACCACCACCTCCAGAGAACGATAGACTAAGCATCGCTTTATCTTTGGAAGTTCAAGGTTTGTATGATCAAGCGATGGAGATTTTCAAAGCAGTTCTGGACGAACAATTAGACACAGAAAAAAGATTCTTTTCTTGCGCTGCAGACGGAATTTACAGATTATCAAATCTTGTTACCGATCCTTCTTGGATAACAACAGATTACTTTGAAACCAAAGCAATTCAATACGAGATTAACGAACCCCAAATGAGCTCGCTCTTGAAGGAATACTTAGCTAAAGCGTACTTAGTTGAAAAAGACTATCAACGGGCAATTGATCTAATCCAACTCCGCATTGACAATCCAGTTAGTGAGGTAGATTCACTTCTTGCGGTACTCGATCTGGAAATTGTTTTACTATTAGCTGATATGAATGACCAGAAGAAGCCAATTACGACAATGTATGTTCAGTATAAGTATCCAGATCATCAAGTGTTTAGTGTCAAACATGACGAGCATTGGGCTATGCTATATGATTTACTGGACAAGGGTGAAATATCTGAGATCTACATCCCAAAGTATGCAAACATTACTACAAACTACCCCAACCCTTTTAATCCGACAACAACAATTGAATTTAGTGTTCCTGAGACCTCACAAGTAAAGCTGGTAATATACAACCTTCGTGGGCAGAAAGTGAGGGATATTGTCAACACTGAAATGCTTAAGGGGCATCACAAAGTAGTATGGGACGGCAAAGATAACAATGATAGAAGTGTAAGTTCAGGTATCTTTTTCGCTTGCCTCGAATCAAGTCGTAATAGATCAGTAAGGAAACTTATGTTAATGAAATAGGATCAGATACTCATTGAATAAAGCCCGGGGCACCCCGGGCTTTTCTATTGGATAACTCTTCCAATAATTTGATCTATTCGATCCTGAAGATTGATTGTCAATGCTATTGCTGTTACCATCCTGCAATAGTGGATTGGATCGGTCAGGCTCTTGCCCTTGCGGTCTTTAAGGTATTTATGCAGCACCTGATAGCCGCCAATGTGATAGTTCCACAACTCCGGGGTGATGCCCTCAAAGTGCTTATCTGCATTTATCTGCACGGTACAGGCATCCTCATCATACTTGATGAATTCTACCAAATCATTAGAACCGCTACCCTGAAACCGTGCTATGGGAGGGCTTAAGCGCGGACTCTTGAGTAAGTGGATGTCGGCAAGCTCTTTGCCATATCCTGCCAACTGGCTGAACAACTCATAATCATCTGTGAAGGGTATGCAGGGGAAATCCATCCTTAGATATTGGGCAAAGCGTTCACGGTATTGATTGCTGTGCAGGATCGCATAGACATAATAGAATAGTTGCTCAGGCTGGAACTGAGGCCAGAGCTTACTGAGTTTATCTATAAGCTCAGGAGCGATATTGTATTCTCGCTCTGTGGTAGCAAAGATGTCTTCTTTGTGCTTGTTTGGGTAGATATAAAGGGGGAATACATAGGATATCTCACTGGTTCTGTTCGAGATGTAGCAGCGACTCAAGCCATTGTGTAGCTTTCGTTAGCTATCAAAAATTATGTCCCTAAAGAACACTTTTTATGGGTATATCAAGCTGTGAATTTGGCTCAAGTATATTCATGTCAAAAAATGAAATATATGGACACAGATAGAAGCTATGATACTATTATTAACACCTATATGGATACCATAGCTTGATTTTTTGGGAGAATCCCTGTTTTCATGCCTATCCAAATCACCTTCAAGGCCACCTGCAGTCAGGTGCAGCACCTTTGCTTTGGATTTGCAGCTAATTCGTTTTTAACTCGAATTCACTCGAGGCTTCGAGTCAGCTCGAGTTAAAAACGAGTTAAAATCAAATGTATGGCAAAGGGGCCGAGAGCAAATTGTGATGTAGCTATCAGATTTTGCTCTTCAATAGCCCTGCGTTTTTTATATATATCGATAGCTTTTGTAATGATCTTCTGCTTTGCGGTTGTAGTGATAAAATCTGTCTCGCAGCAAGTGCAGGACTGAAAGCTTGCTATGTCCCTTACCAAAACTTGGGGATGAAGGCACTGGTATTGAGAATATAGTGCTGATATTCAGGATTGTCCTTATATTTCTTTTCCAACATGGGGATTCCGGATACCCTAAGCAGTAAAATGGTGATAATCAACGGGCTGAAGATAGCCAGATATCCATAGGGGAAGGCAAGACAGAGCAGGAAGATGCCCCACCACATAAGGGTTTCGCCAAAGTAATTGGGATGCCGGCTATAGCGCCAGAGGCCCCGGTTCATGACCCTGCCTTTGTTCGCAGGATTTTGTTTGAAAGCTCTCATCTGGGCATCGCTTACAGCTTCAAAGAGGAACCCTGTGAGCCAGAGCAAGATGGCAATCAGATCCAGGATGGTAAAGCTAAGTGAGCTTGATCTACGGATCATAAAGGCTGGATAGGCGATAGAAAGCATGAAAATTCCTTGCAAGATGAAAACCTGCAAATAGCTGCGCCAGAGCCAGTTTATCCCCCAATCCTTGCGCCACTGCGCATAGCGGAAATCTTCTTTTTTGCCCTTGTAGCGGATATAGAGGTAGATAGATAACCGCAAGGCCCAGATAGTAATCAGCAGTGTAATCAGCAGCCTGCGCCAGTCTCCTGTGGGCATAAGTGCCATAAACAGCCAATAGATCAGCACAAAGCCCAAACCCCAGGCATTGTCAACCAGATCATTGCGTTTGAGCAGCACTGCTATCAGGAAAAGTGCAGTCATGTAAGCAAAGACGCTACCGATAACGATGATGATGGAACTAAACAGGGTCATATATCACTCCTATGCCCACTGCACCAATGCCATTGTGCACGCCCACCACGGGCGTAAGCGGCATGATATAAGCGGGACTTTTTCCTAAAAGTTTAGTTAGTTTATGGGCATATTCCTCAGCTCTGTCTCTGGCTTCGGCATGCACAATGGCATATTTCCAGAGCTTTTTATCGTGCAGCTCGCCTTGGATGGTTTTGATGATTTTACGCATGTTTGAGGCCCTACTAAAGCTTTTTCCGCTAATCTGAGCCTTGCCTTCGCGATCCAGTCCCACGATGGGTTTAAGATTTAGCAGAGAGGCTATGATACCGGCGAGAGCTGGTACCCTGCCACCTCGGACCATATACTTCAAGGTATAGATATCTGTGTAGATATGAGCATTGGCTATCCAGGTGTCCAACTGGGAATGAATGCTTTGGAAGCTTTCTCCAGCTTCGATGGCACGCGCTACCCGCAGCACCACGAGACCTTCGCTTACCGAGAGCTGTCTGGAATTCACCGGATGCACCTTATTCTCATGTTTGTTTGCAATGAATGACGCTGCACTCTGATAAGTGCCGCTTAGTTTATCCGAAATGTGGATGGCAAATACCTTATCGTAATTTTCCGCCATGTGCTCTATCATGCTTTGCACCGTACTGGGAGGGGGCTGAGAGCTTTGGGGATGGATTTTGTGATTCTTGAGTTTCTGATAGAAGGCCTCAGGTTTCAAAGTAAGCTGATCAAGATAAAGCTCTTTACCAAAATTCACGCCAAAGGGTACACAGGAGATTTGGTAAAAATCCATCAGTTCCTGAGGCAGATCGCAAGCGCTGTCTGTAATGATCCCGATGGGGTATTTTTGCTCGTGGCTGGTCTCATGCTGCCTTTTCATATCATCCACTTTGATCGAGCTTAACAGGCTCAGGGGCTGCAAAGCATCAAATACCTTTTCGGGGAAGTTACTATGGATGTGCAGACGCATCTTTTCTGGGTCACCAGCCACGATAAGGGAGTCTCCCAAGGGTGCCAAAAGAGCTTTCAGAGCCTGTATATCTATGCTGCAAGCGCCGAGATTTGCTTCTGAACAATAGCGCAAAGTGCTGGCTGCGCTTTTGTGGCCTTCAGTTTTAAACAGTTTCGGAGCTGGAACAATCATCTTATCTTGCAAAGAACCCCCGTGGATAAAATCTACCACTGCTTCCAGAAATATCACAAAGCCCTTCGCTCCGGCATCCACTACTTTTGCATCTGCGAGAGCTTTGAGCTTTTGGGGAGTTTCGCTAAGAGATTTTTGGGCTTTTGCCAAAGAGCTTACGATTAGCTCGCAAAAATCGTTTTCCTGCGCCTGGCTGAGATATTCGCTCCATTCCCTGATCACGGTGAGGATGGTTCCCTCTACTGGATTCATCACAGAGCTGTAGAGACGCTTTACCGCCTTCTGAGCGCTCAGAGCAAAGTTTTTGGCTGTAAGGCTTTCAGAATCTGGCATTTCAGTGCTGAGTCCATGCAGATATTGTGCCAGGATGATGCCAGAATTTCCCCGGGCTCCCATCAAGGCTGCATCCGAGATAGAACGCAGGGTTGCCTTGATATCTTTGCTCGCAGTTGCTTGAGATAGGACTGCTTCCACCGTCATGGCCATATTGATACCTGTATCTGCATCGGCCACTGGGAAGACATTTATCCTGTCCAGCTCTTTTTGATGGTAAATAATGGCATTTGCACCCACCTGAAAGACACGGAAGAATCTGTATCCGTCTAAGTATGCTATTTTCATATCACCAGATCTGGGGTATTTTCTTAATTTTATCTAAGTCATAGTCTTGCTTCTTCAGTCTTTTTAGGATGGCAGAGTAATCTGCTTCAGCCAGCTTGGGAGAGCGGGACATGATCCACAAAAACTTACGATTTGGCACTCCGATCACGGTGTAACGGTAGTCTTCGGCCAAGTCTATGATCATGAATTTTGCCCAGAAAGGCCAGAAGACTCGCATCCGCCATTCGGCGTTGGTCCTGGTATCATAGATTTTGCCTTTGGGACGCATGAGTTTTTCTTTACCCTGCGGGCCGCCTTTGCGATAGGTGTATCTCACGGCTATAGTACCATCCTCGTTCAGGCTGTAGGATTCGATGGAATTAACCACGTTTTTCTCGATGATATTCGGAATCACAGCTATCACATACCAATCCCCCATGAAGCGTGGAATATCCACATAGTCCACTGTCTTCAGCTTCCTGGCACTAAGCATCGTGCCTGATATCAAAAGAGCGATAATCAAGATGATCTTCATTTCAGAGCATTCTCCACGGCATCTTGAATATCCTTGCTAATAGGGTTTGTCTTGCTGGAGAAACGGGCAATGATCTTACCTTCTTTGGAGATAAGAAACTTATTGAAGTTCCAGCTGATCTTACCACCGAATTCGGGATTGCTTTCCTTACTCGTTAGGTATTCATACAGGGGATGGATGTCTTTGCCTTTGACGGAGATTTTCTCAAACATAGGGAAATCCACGCCGTAATTGATCTGGCAAAATTCGATGATCTCTTCATTGGAGCCAGGTTCCTGGTTCATGAAGTTATTGGCAGGGAAACCCAATATTACAAAATCATCTTCCTTGTGCTGCTGCCAAAGATTTTGGAGGTCTTCAAACTGCTTGGTAAAGCCGCATTTGCTGGCTGTATTTACGATCAGGATTACTTTACCCCGATACTCATCTAGCTTTTGCTCGTTGCCGTCTATCCGGCGCACATTGAAATCGTATATGCTTTGTGCTGTGCTCATGGTAATTCCTCCCAAGAGGATAATGATAGCAATGATGTATTTCATTCTACGGTTCCTCATGTTTTTTTTCTTAATGATTACATGATAATCAAAAGGCCGGTTTCCCGCTAATACTTTCTGCAAAAGCTTAGTCGTCTGCAATGCTTAAAGCCGGCTAAATAGCATGGGAATAGACCGATTATATATCAGCTTAAAAAGTTTATAGCGGTAAACTAAGAACAGGGGAGAGGGTAGTGCCAGGATCAGGTTTGGCTTTCTATAGCAACAATTATATCTTTGAGAGTACTTTCCGGATCTTGCGCAGAGAGCACCCTTTTATCTCCGTTATCGTAGGTGATAGACAGCTCACCAAAGCTGAGATGCAGTTCCCGGATTTTGGAAACGACTATGTAGCCAGTTCCCAGGTCGTCTTTAACCTTAACAATTTTGTTCATTTATACTCCTGAGGGTAAAAGGGAGCTATCCGTTTTGTCAGTAGCGCTTAAGATTGCAGCCTTGGCTGAAGCCTTCTCCAGGACGCAGATATTCCGCATAATCGGGATCAAATTCTATGAGAGTGTAATCTGGATCATCGTATCCGTTGAAATACTGATCAAAGAAGTAGCAGCGCTCGGAGGCTTCTGCCTTGAGCGCTGCATTATTTACTATAGCTGCGATCCCGCTGAGGCGAATGTAACCAGTTTGGCCATCTTCGGTAAGCGGAATGCATATCTCTACGAATTTGTTGTTTTGAATCTGCGCGACCTTGGAATCCCCACTGAAAGTGGCAAAGAAATAGCGGTCTTCAAACATAAACAGCACCACCGGGCGTACTCTGGGCTGTTTTTTGTCACAGCTTGCCAGATACACATATTGGTTTTGGCTGATCCATGCCATTATTTCTTGCTGCAATTGAGATTCGTTGATTCGTGCCATGAATTTATCCTTTATTTGGGAAATGAGATACCGGTTATGTAAGCCTGGTTTTCAGGATTTGGGTTGTCTCTTTGATCGCGGGGGAGCTGTTCAATCTCATGAACCACATCCATACCGGATTTTACTTCACCAAAAACTGTATGTTTGCCATTGAGCCAAGGAGTACCTTCTTTTTTGGTAACGATAAAGAACTGGCTGCCATTTGTATTGGGGCCGCTATTTGCCATGGCGATGGCGCCATAGAGCACCGGCGCTTTGAGGATTTTGGCGCGCACGGGCTCGGTATATTCGCAGGTTTGTTGATAGAACTCTACGGTTTGCTCCATCAGGGGCTGCATACTTCTGGCTTCCTGGCAGGATTTTACTATGCTTGCAATTTGTGGGTTCGGGGTGCGATTTTGCTGCATATGCGGGACAATGATCTGACTCCAGACCAATTCGGCTTCTTCTTCTGTATTAAGCTTGCCTGTGATGATATCGCCATCTGCATAGCATTCATCTTCAAATTTGTAGCCGGGGTCTCCCTGGCCGTCGTTTGAACGATCCTTATCTTTGGTATTGGGGCAGCCGCCCTGGATCATAAAATCTGGGATCACACGGTGGAAATAGGTATCTGTATAAAAACCCTCACCGGCAAGTTTGGTGAAGTTTTGCACAGTTTTGGGGGCCAAATCCGGCCACAAAGCCAATTCGATATCACCGTATGTGGTGCTTATAATAGCTCTTACTGTATTTTGGGCAGTTTCTTTCACTTCTTTCTCCTTTCCTAAGTTGACCTGGCTTCTGCTTTGAGTATAGAGCAGGGTAAGGCCTAATATCAGAATAACTGGGATTAGAATTAGCGCAAGATAGTTTGTTTTTAATTTCATGCTATTTCTCCTTCTTATATATCATAATGTTTGATCTGGATCTGGCCAGATATTATTTCAACGTAACTGTGGTGAGAAATCCAATCTCCGGAGTTTGCATAAGCACCGGTGTCAAATTGGATCAATTCTGGATGGTGACTGTGGCCCATGACCACGTAGTCGGCCCGGCCGCTTTTGATTAGTTTCTTTGCATAGCTCCTCAGCCCTTCATTTTTCCTATCTCTCAGAGCGGAAGAATCCTTGCGGGTGCGGCTGCTGCGGGACATCATATTGCCCAGTCCCAAAGCAAAATCGGGATGCAGCAAGCCAAAGATCTTCTTCATCAAAGGTAGCCTGATTACCCTGCGAAAGACCTGATAGCGCAGATCGTTGACCGTATGCGTGTCTCCATGACATACATAGATTCTCTTTTCATCGGCTGTAAATACAAGAGCTTCTGCTACCAGCTGAACCCCCAGATAATCCGGCAGAAAATTCCCAAACCAGAAATCATGATTGCCGGTGATATGCACGATGCGGCAGCCTGCTTGCCTGAGCTCATAGAGCTTGACCAAAAGGGGAAAATATTGCTTGATGATGGTGTATTTCCAATCGTACCAGAGATCAAAGATATCGCCATTCAGGATTAGAAGATCGTATCTGCCCTGAGCTTGCTCCAGGAAGCTCAGGATCAGGGCGTTGTTCTCTTTGTCTTCAGCGGTGAGTTTGCTGTATTTGTAGTGAAGATCGGAGATAATGCAGGTTCGCATATTACTTGGCCATCATATAATGGATGATATTGAGCCCAAAGCGCAGGGCTGTCTCTCTAAGCTCAGCGGGGTCGTTATGGGTGTCAGGATCAGCCCAGCCGTCGCTGATATTAGTTTCATAGGTATAAAGCATCATCATGCGGCCATTGTCATCAAAAAGGGCAAAGCACTGCGGAGGCTTTTTATCATGCTCATGGATCTTGGGCAGTCCGCTGGAAAAGTCAAAATAGCTGGTAAAGAGTGGGTGAGAGGAGTCCAGCTCTATCAAGTCCCGCTCCGGGAAGATGCGTTTGATCTCACGGCGAAAGCTTTCGTCCATGCCATAATCATCATCTGCATAGAGGAACCCGCCGCGCAGCATCCAGGTTCTCAGGTTACTCAAGCCGGGATCCGAAAAGCGGATGTTGCCATGGCCGGTAAGATATACAAAAGGGTAGTCAAAGAGTCTGGTATCCGAAGCCTTTACCACGCTCTGATCTATGGGAATATTGGAGGATAAATGTCTATTGACAAACCTGGCCAGATTGGGTAAAACTTCAGGATCGTTGTACCAATCTCCTCCGCCTTCATATTGCAGGCGGGCAAAACCAGTCTTGACGGGGCTTTCAATAGCGGATAAAGGCAAGAGCGCACATAGCATAAGCAGCAGCATGAAGCTGATCATGCCCCTGTTTTTGTGTTGTATGTTTACGCTTTGCATATAAACGAACACCTAATTTGCGATCTTGAGCTGTATACAGATCAAGCCATCATCCACTATTGCATAAAAGCAGGTGGCGTAATTATCATAAGCTGAGACGCTGTGCAGATCCTGCTTGAAAGTGATGGTGGAGAGGTTTTCACCTCTGAATGCATCGAAAATTGAGATGAATCTTGCAGAAGGCACCACTGTGATGGAGCGGTCCAGACGCGGATCGTCTTCCGGACGGATCTGGCTGGGTTCCAGGCTGCCGAAATTCGTGTGAATGCTCATGAGCTCGGCTTCCCAAAGCTGAGTACCGTCTTCTTTGAAGCCCAGACTTTGGCTGTTTGCAAGACAAACCAAAAGCACATTATCGGCGTATAAAATGGAGTTGATCATTTCAGGGAATGACTTCTTCCAGATCAGTTCTCTGCTCTTTTTGTCGAAAGCGATCAGATTGTGATCCGAAGCCAGATAGATGGTGTTTAAGCTAAAGACGGGAGGGCTGGTAACCTGATATGGTAAAGTGGCGCTCCACAGGATGTCAAGCTCGATATTGCGGGCCGGCAGATTTACGATGCGATCCAGGTATTTGAGAAAGTTCTTGGTTTCTACAGAGAGATTGTTGGGTATTTGCTCCAGCTTCAACACGGTGTTGTTTTGCACGTTCATTCTGGTGCGGTGTAAGGCCTGATCCAGAAAGCGATTGCCAAAAAGCATATAAGCTGTGGCGCTCAGGGTGAGCACGATGACTGCGATAAAGCTGATCTGCATGCGGGAAATCTTTTTACGCCGGGGTTTGATCAGTTGCGCTCTGCCATCGAGGATCAGCCACAGAGGGTTTTCGCTTTGAGCAAAACTCTCAATATATTTATCCAGAGTAGGCAGATCGCTTTGGGTCTCAAAAACATGCCCGCAGAGATTGCCGCTGATGGCGATAAAGCGATGGTTTTCTGAGATGAATATGCGATGCACGCGGACTTTGATATCTTCATCGGCAAAGCCCAGCAGATTCAGCTTTTTCAGAGTCTGCATCTGGTAATCCTGATACTTTGAACCTATAAAGCGGAGCTTTTTACCATCCGAAAGCGCACAGAAAATGCGGCCAAATTGCACAAAAAAGAGCTCGTGATCGAAAATAATGCCAAAGAACACCGACAGCCCCTTCTCCTGAAGATCAGTCTTGCGCAGCTGGGCGCGAAGCTTCCAATTCAGCTCTACAAAAAAACTCTTCAGCCACTTTTCCACTTCCATGCGGCTCATAGTGGCGGCACTGGAATTGCGGATTGAAAGCTTCAGCTCTGCTCCCAGCTCTTCCAGATGCAGATTCCGTTCCGGATGCCACATGGCCAGGAACCAGCCAAAACGTCCGTCCTGAGAAAGACTGCTTTCTACAAAAGAATAAGGGGGATCGTGGTGACTACTTTGCAGAGCAATCACATCAGCTCCACCATTTGATAAAGCTGCGATAGCTTACTCTGATCAGGGTGGGAATATTCATCAGCATATTGGTGTAGTAAGCATTGGCCAGAGGGCACCAGCATTCTTTGTGATGTATGCTCTTGCGCTCTTTTTTGGCTTTTTTGGACCACCATACTTTGGCGAATTTATATTTGCTGTCGCGCAGATTGCCCAGCGAATATGCCTTCACGCAGCAGCTCCAGACATGTCCGTCAGGGGCGATCTGACAGGAGGCCAAACCGGCATAGCATGGGATCACCTGCTTTTCGTCCCGCATAATCTGCTTGACCATATTGTAATACTCTATGCGGAAAGCCATGGTAATCTTGCTCATCCCCTTGTATTTCTCATTTTTGATGCGGTGGATGAGGTAATCTATGGCAGACTTGTAAGACACTTTCCCGGGTGTGATATCCAGTCCCACGGTATCCAGCTCCACCCTTTCTTCGGCGATTTCAGTGATGTAGCTATCCGGCTCCAGGCGCATAAGCTCATTGGCCACAGAGTGAAAGCTATCCACATTGAATCTGGAAATCACGGTATGAATTCCGACAGAGAGATTGGGCAGTTCCAGAGCCTTGAGCTTGTTAAATGTGGAGATAGCCTTTTTGTAATTTCCCGGAACGTTGCGAATCTCATCATGCTGATTCTCTATGCCATCGATAGATACATTGATGATAAGCTGGGCTTTGGGACAGGCTTTGGCGATCTTGCTTGTGTTTTCCACAATGGTATCTACCAAAAGGCCATTGGTGGGGATATTGATAATGCGGGGGTGGGATATGCGGTAGATAGTGGTGACTACTTCCACTATATCTCTGCGCAAAAAGGGTTCGCCTCCGCTGAAAGTAATCCAATATGGACTCCTGCACACACTGCGAAAGATCTTGGCATATTCTTCCACAGAAAGGTTCTTAGCTTTCTTTTTCCAAACCCTGCAGGTGCTGCAACGGGAATTGCAGGTATAGAGCAGGCTAACTGTATAATTCATGGGTAAGAGGCGCGGGAAACCGATGTGTTTCATTAGCCAATAGCCGACGATGCGAAACATGATTGATAACATGGATATCCTTTATGATTTAACCGCTTTGGTAGAGCGGGATATGTCCCAAACGAAGGGGTTTTTGCCCCGGATATAAAAATCCCAGGAGCCGAGCAAGCGGCAATATGCTTCCAAAGCCACTACTAAAGTCAGCTTGACAAAGTCCTGCGGGCGCTCTTTGATTTCCTGTTTCAAAATCGATATGAGGGTGCTCTTATCCTGAGATACCACTTGATAATTTTGCCGTTTAATCAGCCACAAGTGGCCATTTTGGATGCGGCGGCGCTGTTTGATGAAGTCAGGCAGATTTTCCGGACCCTTATTATGGATAACTGCTTGGGGGATGTATTTCAGCTGCAGGCCTTCTTGCCTGATGATGGCTTCAATGCTGGCTTCATCCACTGCGGATTCCTTGGGGATACCTTCCATCACCTTGCGGAAGGCTATCATCTCGCCCAGCTTTGGGGAGATCATTGCCATGCGGTGATGCAAGCGCCACAAAAGATGCACTGCATAGCCGATAAGATTTGTATCAGGATTCACTGGCATCGGCCGGCCTCCGCTGGCTCCGATCTCAGGATTTTGGAACGCAGAAACCAAAAGCTCTATGGTATGCTCAGCCGGAATCACATCTCCGGAAATCACCACCAAAAGATCGGATTTTGCCTCTGCCATAAAGAGGTTGATTGCACTGGATTTCCCCTCCCGGCGAGCCTGGGTATAGAGTTTCACCCGGGGATTTTCAAGGGCATACTCACGCACCAGATCGTCCGTAGCGTCTGTGCTGGCACTTGAGACCACTATGACTTCTTCGATGTAGACATCACTTAGCTTCTGAGCAGAGATCGCCTTTAGCAAATGCAGGATGTTTGCCTCTTCATTGTGTGCAAAAATTCCTATACTACAGTGCAATTTCATATCTATCACGTAGGAAGCTGGCGTCCCTGCTTACTATGGGGAATGCCTCTGTTTATAGCATCCAAGATTCCATTGATGAACTTACCGGTGTGTTCACTGCAAAATTTCTTGGCAATCTCAATGGCTTCATTGATGATCACGGCGGCGGGAGTATCGGTAAACATCAGTTCATACACAGCCACGATCAGGATGCTTTTATCCAGATGAGCGATGGATTCCAAAGACCAATGCTCGGTATATTTATCTATCTCAGCCTCAATGTCCTCTATGTTGATGATGGTGTTTTTTACCAATTCATCGGCGAAGGCAAACAGGCTGGAAGAGGCTTTGATACTTTCTGCAGAAGTAAGTTGATGCAGGATTTCCGGGTACTCATTGAGCAAGCCGTATTCCCTGAAATCTGCCTTTACTTCGGCAAAATCAAGCGCGTATATGCTTTGTATCGCAAATTCGCGAGCTTTACGCCGTTGGCCCATTTTTTATCTCCCGCATAAGGTTTACCATTTCTACGGCATTGCTGGCCGCAGTAAAGCCTTTGTTGCCAGCTTTTGAGCCAGCTCTCTCGATGGCTTGATCCACACTGTCTGTGGTCAAAACCCCAAACATAACGGGTTTGCCGCTATTGAGTGAAGCTTGGGCCACTCCTTTGCTAACCTCGGCAGACACATACTCAAAGTGGGGAGTATTGCCGCGGATAACCGCTCCCAGGCAGATAACGGCGTCTGTATCAGGATTTTGGATGGCAGCTTGAGCTACCACAGGTATCTCAAAAGCTCCGGGTACCCAGATTACTGTGATGTCATCATCTCGCACCTCACTCCTACGCAGACAGTCCAGCGCTCCTTCCAGCAATTTACCGCTGATTATCTCGTTGAACCTGCTTACCACGATGCTGAAGCGGTAGCCTTTGGAGACTAAATTCCCTTGTATTGTTCGCATTGATAGCTCCTTTGAACCATAATTCGTCATTGTGAGTCAAAATAAATGAAAGGGGAAAACCTTCAAGTAAAATCTTTATTCGAAGCTCTGCCAATTCGTTAAAAACTGATCCATCAGGATGATAGGACTGTCCAGAAGCTTTTTGATATCTTCCATAGTCTTGCCATCCAGGGTGTAGCCTTCATGATTGAAGATGATGTCCGGCAAGATCACGCTAAGCTGCTTTTTGGGGATGAACTGCCCTGCGATATCAGAGAAGGTGATGAGCCCTGTCACCGTGACCTGCTCTCCGAAGAAGTCATTTCTGATTACCTGCATAGTTACTTTTTGCCCCTGCAGCCGCAGATTCAGCTCGTTCACGATTTGGGCTATCATTGCTTCAGCACTTTGGGAGCAGAGCATTACAAAGTCTCCTCCTTTGCTGCGTAGCTCTTTCAGGATTGCCCGTTTGCGCTTCTTGAACTGTTGATAGGCCAGGCTGAGCATGCCAATGCCGTTTTCAATCTGGGGGAAATCCTGATAGTATTCTACTTCCGGCACCGACCGCCGGGCCAAAACGAAAAACTCATCCGCCGGATATATGATCTGGCTATCGTAGGACGTCCTCAAATCATCCAGAGTATCCAAGACCCCGGTGGCTCCAGCCTGATCAAAACTATCTAATGTACATAGGCCATCTCTGTATCTGGTGAGGCCCACAGGCACTACTCCGATCGACAGGATGTTCAAACGCTTATCCATGAGATCGCTGATAGTGCGCTTTAGCTCTATGCCATCATTGATGCCCGGCACACACACTATCTGGATATGAAAGTCTATCCCCAGCTCCGAGAGCTCTGTCAGGATGGCCATTACGTTTACAGGTCGAGCAGAGCGCATCAACTCCTGACGGAGGTCCATATTGCTGCTATGCAGGGAAACATACAGCGGGCTGATATGCTGTTCTGAGATGCGCTTTATATCCCCTTCTTTGAGATTGGTCAGGGTGATGTAATTGCCATATACAAAAGACAGCAGGTAGTCATCATCCTTGGCATACAGGCTCTTACGCATTCCCGGAGGCATTTGATCAATAAAACAGAATATACAGTTATTCTGACAATTGCGATGTCGATAGTCCTGGGGGATAATGCCCAGGGGCCTGGCAAGCTCTCTATATATGGTAATCTGACGCTGGCAGCCCGAGGGATCTTCCAGGATGAAATCAAGCTGGAAATCATTGGCGTAGTATTGTAAATCCAAAAAATCTCTGATCTGAGTGCCATTGATAGAAATGATCTTATCTTGGGCTTGTATGCCTTGCTCCTGAGCCAGACTGCCCGGCTCTATGGATTTGATCTGCACTGACATTAATATATATCTACCGGTATCTTGAGGCTGAAGCAGCTTCCCCCACCTGGTACAGAACTGGCGCTAATATCTCCCTCCAGGACTTCCACTATCTTACTGGATATTCCCAGCCCCAGTCCCATCCCGGGATAAGAGCGGGTCAGGCTGTTGTCGGCCTGCTCAAATGCGTCAAAGATGAGCTTTAGCTGGTCCTGCTGGATTCCGCAGCCTGTGTCTTCCACTTTGATATCCAGGTACTCACGGCTGCCTGGAGGTCTTATTAGCTTGAGCTTGAGGCACACTGACCCTTTTACAGTAAACTTTAAGGCATTTGAAAGCAGATAGCTCAGCACTCTTTCCAGTTTTTCGCTGTCCAGCCTGGCAAAAGGCAGATTTGCTTCTACCTCTAATATCGGTTTGAGGTTTTTAGCTACGATCAAAGGGCGGAAGCGCTGCCAGATATTATCGATAAACTGATTCAGGTTACAGTCAATAGGGTGAAGGTCTGTCTTTCTCAGCTGCAGGCTGGAGAGGTTTAACAAATTGCTGATGATGTCCAGCAGTTTGTTTCCACTTTCCAGGATCACATCTACATAGTCAGCTTGCTGAGCGTTAAGCTCCGTGCTTTTGAGCATCTGCGCAAAACCCATTATGGCATTCATGGGAGTGCGAATCTCGTGGCTTACCTTGGAGATAAAAGCTCTTTTAGTGTCTGCACAACTGTTATTAGTAAAGTGACACTGGTCTTGATCTGAAATTCGTCGCTTTTTCATGTGTTGCGAATCCTGTCGTATCGGTATTTAAAACGTTTCAGGCCTTCAAAGATGGTTCTAGCCAGACGCTGTTGATATTCTTCATTTATCAGCAGGCGTTCTTCTTCAGCGTTGGACAAAAAACCAAGTTCGATTAAGATGGATGGCATAAAAGCACCTTTCAGCACATAGAAATTAGCCTGTTTCACGCCCCGGTCATAAGCTTTACAGCCGGCAATCAGATTCTGTTGCACACTGCTGGCCAGTTCATTACTGCTTTGTAGATGCTCGGTTTGGCTGAGGTCGCTGAGGATAAAGTCCAGGCCGTCGTACTTACTGAGGGCGGAAGCGCCACCTTCATAGAGCTCCACCACTTTATTTTCCAGAGCTTCCACTGCTCTGGCATCTGAGGTCATGGCTGTAGCCAGATAATAGGTCTCCGCGCCCTTAGGGGAGGAATTCTTGGAGGCATTTGCGTGTATGCTGATAAATAAATCCGCTTTATTCTCATTGGCAAATCTGGTTCGATCTCCCAAAGACACAAAACGGTCATCGCTACGGGTCATCAAAACTCGCACATTCAGTTCTTTTTCTAACAGAGCTTTGAGTTTTAAGGCAACATCCAGATTTACATCCTTTTCTTTGACCTTGAGTTTTTTGCCAATAGCCCCAGGGTCTTTGCCGCCGTGCCCCGGATCCAGTACTATCACTTGAACGCTATGATCCACAGGCTGCTTTATGGACAGGGTTCCCTTTCTATAGGCGGCGTCTTGTCCAAAATGTAAGGGCAGATCTTCGGTGAGAAACGCTGTGGGCAGATAATAGCTTGCAGCTTTGCGTATCAGCGGAAAGTGCATGTTGTAAGATTCAATCTTATAGCTGTAATAAGAGCTTCCTTCCAAGAAAATGAAGGTTTCGCCATAGATATGCAGGTACAGCCGTTGATCGAGACGCTCCTGTTTATTGATGCACTTGAGGATTGGGCTGAGCTCCTGTATCGAGACATAGCTGATGCCATCTATCTGGGTTTCAGAAGCGCTGTATTTCTGATTGCTTCCGCGTATTTCGATATCGATGGCGCTCAGCGAAATTGTGATCATAAGCAGCACTATACTAATAAATGTAATTCTCATATTTAAACTCCCCGTTTGTCTGTGTCAGTGAAATCCGGAGTCCACTGGTCGTCGCAGGATAGCTCTTGTCCAAAGACCTTTTCAAAGCCAATTTCCTGCGCAAGCTCCACTACAGCTTGATATTCATTGGTTTTCACACCCCGATTCAGCTCTGGAATATATACGGCTTCTGCAGCGGGATAGTATTGCGCCATCAAGCTCAGAGGTAGCTTTGTGCCAAATTCATCAGCCAGTAAACGCAGGATATCTTTGGTTCCGCTCAAGCCATTGGGCAATAGCAGTAGCCTTACCAATACCCCTTTCGTAGCTATTCCAGCGGCGTTTTCCTGTAAAAAACCGGTCTGCGCCACCATTTCTTTGAGCGCTTTAAGAGCTACCGCCGGATAATCCTCGGCATGCGAATATTTCTTGGCATAAAGAGGGTGATAATACTTGAAATCAGGCAGATATATATCCACCAATCCCTTCAGATTGTGCAATGTTTCCACGTGCTCATAAGCGCTGCTATTCCAGAGTATGGGTATCTTCAGCCCCTGCTCTTTTGCGGCTTTCAGCACACTTATCAAAGGTCTGCTATAATGCGTGGGGGTTACCAGATTGATATTGTGAGCACCTTGTTTTTGAAGTTCAAAAATCACTTTCAGCAGCTGCTCTTCGCTTATTATCTGCCCTGAGCCTCTCAGGCTGATGACATGATTTTGACAAAATACACAGCGGAGGTTGCAATGACTGAAGAATATCGTTCCGCTGCCCCGGCTGCCCGAAATGGGAGGTTCTTCTCCATAGTGCAATTGGGCCAGATTGATTTTTAGCTCTGCCATGGCCCCGCAGTATCCTGCAATCTGATAGCGGTTTACACCACAATTTCTGGGGCATATCCTGCATTCCTGCAGCTGGGGGTAGATCACAGGCTAAAGGCTCCTGGCAGCAGCTCTGCTATGGTAGATTCTATGGTTTCATGATGATTCGCATATATCACTGGAATCTTGGGGCTAAATTCGTGTATTACTTGCCTGCAAGCTCCGCAAGGCGGGAAAATCTTGTCGCTATCCACATAGATGGCAATAGCGGTAAAATCCCGCTTACCTTCGCTCACAGCTTTGAAGATAGCAGTACGTTCGGCACATATAGACAGCGAAAACGAGGCGTTTTCTACATTGCAACCGCTGTAGATGCTGCCATCTGCACATTTCACAGCGCTACCAACCTTATAGCCGGAATATGGGGCATAGGCTTGTTTGGCTGCTTCTCGTGCCACTTCCAGCAAGGTGTTCAAATCTTTTGTCATCATAGGCCTCCTAAGCTAATAGCGAAAGGATGATTCCTCCGGCTATCACTGAACTGATCTGTCCTCCCACGTTTACGCTCACCGCCGGCATCAAAAGGAAATTGAAAGGGTCTTCCTTTTGTCCCATCTGATGAATCACACGGGCGCTCATTGGGAAAGCGGAAATTCCGCAAGCTCCGATCATAGGATTCACCTTGTCTTTGCGAACCAGATTGAGCAGTTTGGCAAATATCACTCCACCTGCTGTGTCAAAGACAAAGGCTACCAGCCCTAAAACGAGGATCAGCAGAGTTTGCGGCCTTAGGAAATACTCTCCCTGCATCTTGCTGGCTATAGTGATGCCCAAAAGAATCGTAACCACGTTACCCAGTTCGTTTTGGGCGGATTTGGCCAGACTATCCAGCACGCCGCATTCGCGCAAAAGATTACCGAACATCAAAAACCCAATCAAGGCCAAAGATGCAGGCACAAAGATTCCCGCCACAAGGGTGATAGCGATAGGGAAGATGATTTTCATGGTCTTGGATACATCACCGGCATTGTAATCCATGCGAATCTGCCGTTCTTTTTTGGTAGTAAGAGCACGAATCACCGGGGGTTGGATGATGGGCACCAAAGCCATATATGAATAAGCTGCCACGGATATCGGGCCCAAAAGATTGGGGGCAAAACGATTGGCCACATAGATAGAGGTAGGTCCATCTGCAGCTCCAATGATGCCTATTGAGGCAGCTTCCTTGATATCAAACCCCCAAAGTGCAGCCAAGATGATGGTTACGAATATACCCAGCTGCGCAGCCGCACCAAATAGCAGCATAAAAGGATTCTTCAGCAGCGGCGTGAAATCTATCATCGCGCCGATCGCGATAAAGATCAAAAGAGGGAAAAGCTCTGTATCTATTCCTGCCCTAAACAGTACCGTTAGAGGACCATGATCACCGATGGCTGCAGACATCGGAATATTGGTCAAAATAGTTCCAAATCCGATCGGTAACAGCAGGGCCGGTTCATATTTTTTCACTATTGCCAGCCAAATCAGCACTAAACCCACTATGATCATAATGACCTGGCTTAGCTGAAATTCCAACAGTCCGGAAAACATCGTCTGCATTGCTACTTCCTATATTTTATTTTTCTGACATTCTATTTGATCAAGCCATTTTTGTCAAGTCTGCTGTATAAACTAGTGTCATGTCAGGCTTGACAAGTCGCATGGGGTAAAAATAATTGTCTCACAAAAGTGAGGTGATTATGATCAAGTACACAGTAACTCTTACCAAGGAAGAACGCGAAGAGCTCGAAACCATTATCAGCAAGGGAACACATTCGGTATCTAAGGTTAAAAATGCTATGATTTTACTAAGCTGCGATGAAAGCGGGTATGCTACCAAGTATCCCAACAAAGTGATCAGCGACATTGCCCGTGTCAGCATGAAGACGATCGACAGAGTTAAAAAGAAGTTTGTGGAAGAGGGCTTCGATGCAGTCATGTACCCTGGTAAGTCAAAAAGGATATATGCGAAGAAGTTTGATGGTGAACTGGAGGCGCATCTAGTGGCTTTATGCTGCAGTGAAGCACCTTCTGGATATGCAAAGTGGTCATTAAGGTTATTGGCAGATAAGATGGTTGAATTGCAGTATGTTGATGAGATTTCTCATGAAAGCGTCCGTCAGATCTTAAAAAAAACGAACTTAAGCCTTGGAAAAGTATAGGATGGGTGATTCCACCTAAACAAAGCAGTGAGTTTGTTGCAAGAATGGAAGTAGTTTTAGACGTTTACAAAAGGCTCTACGATGCAAACAATCCAGTGATATGCATGGATGAAACACCGAAGCAACTCATTGGTGAGACCAGGATTCCCATTCCACAATGTCCAGGTACACCAGCAAAGCATGATTATGAATACAAGCGCAATGGAGTCTGCAACATATTTATGGCTTCAGAACCATTGATAGGTAAAAGGTATGCGAAAGTGACAGGCTCCTGCCAGATTGCATTACCCGAACTTTACCATTCTGAAAACCTACACACCTGCCATATAAGCACTTAGCTGTTTTATGGTCACTACACGAGTTGACGTTTTACGACTTTTCTTGGGACGGGGCTGGAGCTGATAT
>JALNWR010000004.1 GCA_023230795.1 Candidatus Cloacimonadota bacterium | reverse complement strand
ATCCAATCCAGCAAGTAGGATTGCAGGCGTCTCGCCTGCTGAGCACGGGCCTGCTCAATTTTCAAGGACTCTGGCCTTGCTGGATGCGAGACGCATCCAATCCAGCAAGTAGGCCATTGCAGCTGAGTTGGGCAGATCAGGCTTTCATTGTCAATAGCCAAAGCTGTTTTTTCTGAATCCAGAGGGAAAGTAGCGCCAGCCTGAAAGATATTCTTTTAAACAAAAAAACCGCACTCTGAAAACCCTCCAGGTGCGGTTTAAGTATTATGGGGTGGATGACGGGGCTCGAACCCGCAACGACCGGAACCACAATCCGGCGCTCTGCCATTGAACTACATCCACCTCAAAGCTGTTATGGGAAAAACACTACTTTAAGCTGGCACGCCAGAAGGGATTCGAACCCCTGACCCGCAGCTTAGAAGGCTGCTGCTCTATCCTGCTGAGCTACTGGCGCAAAAAAATAACTGGTAGCGGCGCAGGGACTCGAACCCCGGACCTACGGATTATGATTCCGACGCTCTAACCAACTGAGCTACACCGCCACACTGCTATAAAAAAAAACGAGTTTAACTCGCTTTATTATTGAAAGATGGTAGCGAGGGAAGGATTCGAACCTCCGACCTTCGGGTTATGAGCCCGACGAGCTACCAGCTGCTCCACCTCGCGTCATATGTTATTACAATTTCTCAGACTCCCCTTATTCTGTCAAGATAAATCTTTCCTGGCATTCCCGCATTTTTTTTAGAACCTAATTTTCATCTGGTATCGATCACGCCTTTACTGTATATTTGGCCGTCCTTTATACTGAATAAACAGGATAATGCTAATGGCACACAGAATGCACAGCGCCCTTGCTTTGGACTTGCAGCTAATTCGTTTTTAACTCGAGTCCACTCGAAGCTTCGAGTCAGCTCGAGTTAAAAACGAATTAAAATCAAATGTATGGCACAGGGCTGTGCCGCCCGATGTGCATGTTTTCCTGCCCTGATCAATTGTGTTCGTGATGTTATTTTTAAAAAAGTCAACAATTTCCGCTGTCAATCTACCATTTCTCCCTTCAAAGAACAGTTAGCTCCAGCTCTATCCCTGTCTATAAATTTCACTGTTTGCCCTTGGGTGAATAGGATTCATATCCCGGCTGGAAATGCCAATATCTCGTATAACATAAGGATACCATATCTTAATCCAATTTTCTTGAATATGAGAAAAAATAGTTTTTGACACGAAAGCGTACTCTGACCAGAATAGCGACAGCTAAATAAAAGAAATAATGTGCGACACGAAAGCAGGAGTGATAGAAACTCCTGAGGAGAATGCAATGAAATCTCAGCTCTTTCTCCCTGGTTTGTCTTCTATGTTGTTGAGCCCCAAAAGGCTCTCAGGCTGTGCTGAAATATTTTTATTCAGGATCAGCCCTTTCGCGTCCACACCACGTCACATGTCTCTCATCTTCCCCTTACAGATAGCTTTCAAGCGGGAAATAACAATTTACCACAAACTCAAACAATATTCAGGGAGGAATCATGAAAAGGATGATTATCATCATAGCGCTGCTTGCGCTATGTCGCTTTAGTTTTCATTTGTTTGCCAACGCCCATACTTTCGATTGGGCCAAAGTGCTGGTGGCGTGGACAAAGATTACGGCTATAGCGTTGCTGTGGATGATTATGGCAATAGCTACGTGACCGGTTCTTTTGAAGGAACTGCCACTTTTGGTGAAACAGTACTTACCAGTAGCGGCGAAACAGATATCTTTGTCGCCAAGCTGGATGCATCCGGGGCCTGGCAATGGGCTGTCAGGGCGGGTGGCACCAGCTGGGAATATGCTTATGGAATAGCGGTCACGCCAGCCGGAACTGCCTATATAACGGGCTCTTTTGCCGGTGAGATTATTTTTGGGGGATTGCCTGCCCGTACCAGCCATGGCAGCATCGATATATTTGTGGCCAAGATAAACACCAATGGCGTTTGGGCATGGGCTACACAGGCCGGAGGCTTTGGTGCAGACAGAGGCTATGATATCGCCCTGGATAACAGTGATAATAGCTATGTAACCGGTTACCATGAATCAACTGCACATTTTGGTACCACGAGTATCAGCGCCAGAGGTAGCGATGACATCTTTGTAGCCAAATTGGATGACACAGGTAGCTGGATCTGGGCAAAAGGAGCCGGCAGCACAGGAGATGACCAAGGGATTGGCATCGATGTAAGTCCTGCTGGTAATTGCTACATCACGGGTTACTTCAATAGAACTGCCAGATTCACGGTTACAAATCTCACCAGCAGTGGATCAGATGACATCTTCATCGCCAAACTCAATTCCTGGGGCGACTGGCAATGGGCCAAAGCAGCCGGGGGAACCGCCCGGGATCGTGGAGAAGGCATCGCTATCGATAGCTTCGGAAATTGCTACGTTACCGGATACTACAATGGAACCGCCAGTTTCGGAGATACTGATATTACTGCGGCAGGCTCAACGGACATATTCGTAACTAAATTGGTCACAGACGGTAACTGGCGATGGGTAACCGGCGCTGGAGACGATAATAATAAACTGGTCAAGGATATCGCTTCAGATAGCATCGGAAACTGCTTTTTAACCGGTGTGTTCTGGAGTAATACTGCTTTTGATGAGCACAGCTTAATCAGTGCCGGTTTGCAAGACATCTTTGTGGCACACATCAATAAGTTCGGCGCTTGGCAATGGGCTCAAAGAGCTGGCGGTGCGGGCGAGGATTGGGGAAGAGGCATTGATATCGACAATCACGCAAACTGCTACGTCACAGGATACTTCAGAGCGTTTAACGCGAGCTTTGGCAGCACGATCTTAAGCGCCGCCGGACCTGGAGGGTGGGAAGATGTATTCGTTACCAAGCTCGTACCGGCCTATGATTTCCCCCCGTATATCCCTATTGAATTGCCCCTGGGAGGCGAGCAGTATATCATCACCGTGATCGATGGAGCCGGGCTGGACACTGCCGAAACAGGCACTTTGCCTCCAATCTATAATGACATTGAAGAATATATATCTTATTGGCTATATGGCACTGAAATCGTCAGCTTCACCGTAGAAACCGCGCGGTCTTGGGGTGCTGTTTATTTTAACGGCCAATGGCATGCCTATGAAAGAAATGACGAAACCGGCCTGATCCTCTTCAATCAAGTTGATTTCGGAACTACCAAAGGGAGCCTGCCCATCATCTTTGGAGATGAAAACCCCACGCTGCCGGTAGAGCTCAGCTTTTTTACGGCAATCTTTGGCTCTGATATGCAGGTAAATCTGCAATGGGTGGCAGAATCCGAAACGAATCACCTGGGCTACAACGTGCTGCGCAGCGAAGTGGACAATCTAAATGCCGCCCTGCGCATCAATCCCGATCTGATCGACGAAGGAACGCCTCTGGGCAGCCAGATCAGCTACAGCTATGTCGATGCCGAAACTATGCCAGATGCTACTTACTACTATTGGCTGGAAAGCCTGAGTCTGGCAGGAGAGAGCGAATATTTCGGCCCGGTCTGTCTCACCCTCAGCGATCCGGATACTGATGATGAACTTCCCCAAATCCCTCTATATACAAGGCTGCTAAAAGCTTTTCCCAATCCCTTCAACCCCCGGGTAAACATACGCTATAGCCTGGCCGAAGCAGCGAGTGTGAGAATTGAGATTTTCAACTTCAAAGGCCAAAAGATAAAGACCCTGCAAAATCAGCACAGCACACCCGGATATTACAGCCTGGTCTGGGACGGAAGAGACAGCAATGGAAATGAGGTGGGAAGCGGAGTGTATTTGTACCGTATGAACAGCGGTGGATACAATGGCTCTGGCAAACTCTCACTGATAAAATGATCTAAGGCGATAGGGGGCGGTGGGTAATCGCCCCCAAGCTTGATTGTTCTGGCATGTCCATTGATAATCGGTAGCGGGAGCGATTAGCTTCCGCAGCATCGGCCTGCTGCCTTACCCATAGGCCGTCCTCAATATAACGTGCATATAAGCGTAATTTTTACTGCTATATTCACGAGATCTACACGGCATCGAACGGGGGAGGGTAGTTTGGCGGGGCTACAAAAAAGCTGCAGAAACCATGATCTACAGTATAGTAAGGGCTTATGGAATCGGGATTTGCGCCGCTATTGCTTAGATTTCCTTAGCATCCTCGCCATAGATTTCTCTGAATCTATCCGGATTGATCTGATTGGGCAGGCCTTCAAAGGCTTTGATACCATCTTTTAGCGCCAGAATCCGGCTGCCATAGCGACGGGCGAGGGAAAGGAAATGCAGGGAGCAGATCACGGCGATACCGTCTTGATTGATTTTGGCCAGATATTGCATGATGGAGTCTGCGGTGGCGGGGTCCAGGCTGGCTACTGGTTCATCGGCGAGAATGATTCTGGGCTCTTGCATCAAAGCCCGGGCGATAGCCACGCGCTGTTGCTGTCCTCCGGAGAGCTGTTTCACCTGCTTTTGGGCATAATCCTGCAGGCCCACCCGCTCCAGATTAAAGTGGGCAGAATCCAGCTCCTGTTTGGTGAAGCCGGAGCCGAGGCCATGATAGCCCAGTCTGCCGGTGAGGACGTTGGTGAGCACAGTGAGGTTTTTGATCAGGTTAAACTGTTGAAAGATCATGGCGATATTGCGCCGGTATTCCCGCAGGCGTGCCCCTTTGAGATCGATGATGGATTTACCTTCGAAGATCACATCGCCTTTGCTGGGCTCGATGAGGCGGTTGATGCATCTGAGCAGGGTAGATTTCCCGCTTCCGGAAAGGCCCAGAAGGATGAGAAAGTCCTGCTCCTGTAGCTCAAAAGATAGACCTCCCAGGGCGTGGCTCTGGCCATCATAGCTTTTGTAAAGGTTTTTTACGCTAAGGATACTCAAGGTTTATCTCTTTAGTCCAGCATGCTTTCGGGGTCCATGTCCATGGCTTTCAGCGCCGTGCGAACCACATCGTAATCCGCATCCGTGGCATAATCCAGGCCATCCACATCATACAGTGATTTTAAGGTCTTTTGCCCTTCAGGACTTTGTGCAAACTCGTGCAGGGCGAGAACCACCTTCTGTTCCAGCTCTTCAGGCATGTTCTTGCGGAAGGTGACCGTATCGTTTGGAATCCAATCCGTATAACCGATAATCCGCACCTTTTCGAAGATGTCATTGTGGGTTTCATAGAGCTTTTCGCGGGCATCCATGGGCGTTCCTGTTTCATCCTCGGGACTCCAATAAGTGCAGGCTACATCTGCTCTGCCGCTATATACAGCCAAAATCGCCTGGGGATGTCCGCCGGCAAAGATATGGTCTTTGGGCACGATGCCCTTTTCCTTGAGGATGGCAGAAGGATAGATATATCCGGAAGTGGAAGCGGCATCGGTGTAGGCAATGATCCGCCCATCGATATCCTCGATATCCTGAATCTCGTCTTTCATGGCGACAAATTGTCCGCGGTAGTTGCTCAGGCCGTTGCGCACGGTCATGAGACGCACATTGGCGTCATACTTCTGATGCGCCAGCACATAGGCATAAGTAGGCAGCCAGGCGATATCAGCCTGATAGCTACCCATGGCTTCGATCACCGCGGCATAACTGGTGGGCACGGCGACCTTGAAATGATATCCGGTAGCCTCGTGCAATGCTGCTGCGATCGCCTCTCCGCTGGCCACCACCTTGCCGGCCTCCAGAGATGGCACAAAATACATCTTGATCGGCCTTTGCCGGCTGCCCAGCTTCCTATTGGCTTTGGCTATGCGCGTATCTTCGCTCTGGCAGGCCATCATGCTGACAATCATCAGACTCAGGACTATCAATATTCTTTTCATCGGCATCATATACTCCATGAATTTATTCATTATCTTGCATAATCTAAAGAGCGGAAAAATGGTCAAGCAAAATCTGGAAAAGATAGCTGCTTTGAGAATAGAACGCAGATTTGAACGCTTGAACGGATTGTTACGATTGGGATGGAACGCGGATGGGGGGGGGATTTTTAGGGTTTAAGCCGGCTGTCCGTGGCGCTGAACTCCGATTCGGCGGTGCTTTGATATATAGGCCTGCGGCCTTGTCGATGCGAGACGCATTGAATCCAACAGCAAGACCAATCCAATCCGGGGTGCTTCTTCAAAACTTCAAAACCTGAAAACCTGAAAACTTCAAAACTTCAAAACTTGAAAACCTCAAAAAGGCCACCCGCTATGGATGGCCTTATATCTACTTAAGTTTGTCGGCTATTTAGGTCTCGATTACTTCCACATTAGCACGTGGGAGCATAAGACGGGTGCCGTCTTCGAATTCAGCTTCCAGGACGCGCACCAGGGTCTCAGATTCCACTTTGGTGAGTTCTTCCGGCAGGGCTGTCACTCTGGCGATGCTGCCAAAATGGGGCTGACGGATGATGCGGATGAGGGTGCCAATCTCAAGCACAGGCAGAGCGGCTTCTTTGCTGATGAGTTCATCTTCCTCAAAATCCAGGGGAATGATGATTTCGGGACGGATCACACCGGCGCGGATTTGGGTATGGCCGTGCACGGAGGCTTTGTGTCCATCGTATTTTTTCAGCAGGTCGAAGGTCTTTTTAGCCATGGTGATTTTGCCGAAACCTTCTGTACAGATTATGGTGAGGCCAATATTTTCGTGTCCGGTAATGGCCACTCCAATGTCGTAGCCCAGTAGCTTTTTGATATCCTGATCATCGATCCCGCCAGTGATGATAGCTATTGCGCCGTGTTTGATAGCGCTATCGATCACATGGTAAGGGATGAAGCTACCAGCCACAATGATTTTGCCTTTGCAGCTTTCATCGATTTTACCGGCATCAAGCTCTTCATCTGGAGTCTCTACCAGCACTTTGATTTCGCCGATGGTCTCGTCTCCGATGCCAAAGATGCCTTGGATATAGGCACTTTTATTTTCTATAACCACGCCTTCATCTGGCAGGACTTTGGTGACGATGCCATCCATAAAGGCTTTGACTTGTACCGGGATACGGGGTTCACGAAGCAGTACCTGTCCGGTAACGGCGGAGATATTTTCCACCTCTCCTTCGATGGGAGAATGAACTTCGCTACGGAAGATTCCCAAGCCCAAAAACCCGGCATTTTCAGCGAGGATGGTCTTTTTGGTGATCTTATCACCGGCTTTGATTTTGATATACTTTTCCAGTTGCGAGGGAGTCACACCCAGTTTGTTTGCCAGGTTAAAAGGTAAGACCTTCCCGGGCAAAAGGGTCTCGGCTATCACGTCTTCACCTTTGACTTTGGTGCCTTTTGTGACCAAGACTTTGCCTTTGAGAGGCAGGATGCGTTCTTTGCGTAATATAGTACTTTCATTTACGGCGAGTCCGGCAGAATATGCTTGTCCCATTCTTTCCTCCTATACCAAGATGTTTTCGGGGTAGGCTTTGAATTCGCGCATCCATTTTTTGAGATATTGGATACGTATCGTTTTATCAGCAGGCAGGGTAAAAGGACGTCGGCCGCGGGTATCGAGCACGATTCCTACCTGGCCGCCATGCAAATCTACGCTTAGTTCCTTGGCTTTGTTTTCGTCCAGAATCAAGCTGCCGTGAGTCTTGAGAGTAGCTTTGGCGATCTGTCCGCCAGCGCAGGGAATAAGACGCACTTCTCCAAAGGGGATGTCTTCTTCAAAGGTGCTGCCGTCGGGTAGTTCCAATTTTGCATATAGCGCAGGTTTGCCATATTTGCCTTTACCCACGGGGGCTACACAGCTTCCCAGATACACCATACAGTCTTTGCGGAAGACTTCGGTAGCGGCTTTGGCATTGATCTCTGAAAGCACACCCAAATGAGGCATCATGAAGATGCTATCCACAGCCAGGTGGGTGATTCCCTCAGGCAGGAAGGCATCGATGAGCATCATCACGGTCTGATGTCTTCTGGGAGCATGTGAAAGCACTCCGCCGCTGCCCACCAGAAGGTCGAGAGTCATCAGATTCACTATCGTCGCGCCGGAAGTAGATTGGCTAAAAGCCTCCGAGATGTCCCGTTGACGTTGCATACCTTTGAGGCCGCTGGCGAATTCTTTGTGTTGCTCAAAAGCCAGGCGCAGAGCTTCTTTGGCGATAGCCTGCTCCAGCACCAGCTCTTCCAGAAGGGAAGGAATGGTAGTGGGGCGGATCATTTTGTTTTTGATCATATTGCGCAGTTCGCTTTCATCCAGATCAAAGGGAACCCAGCGCATGATGTTTGCCAGTCCGCTGGAGGCCAGCACGTTTGAAATGCTGTAGCTCATGCCCAGGTTTGCGCTCACGGTACGGTTGAAGATGTACTCATCGGTAAAAACGCTAAAGACGTCTGTGGTAGCTCCGCCTATATCCACTCCTACCACTTCGATATTATCGTTTTTGGCAATGGTCTGCATGATGTTTCCCACGGCTGCGGGAGTAGGCATGATGGGGACTCTTTTGTGGTCTGGACCCTGGGTCCATTCCATGAGTTTGTTATAGCCGGGAGCCTGCTGCATTACGTGTTCCATAAAGATGTCGTGAATCTTATCGCGGGCCGGGCCCAGATTCTCGGTTTCCAATTTGGGACGGATGTTTTCGGCCAGGATCAGGTTTACTTTCTCAGCCAGAGTATTTTTGATCTCGCCGATGGCTTCTTTGTTACCGGCAAAGATCACGGGAAGTTTGTATGCAGAGCCCAGGCGTGGCTTGGGGTCTGCACCGGAGACCAGCTCGGCCATTTCTACTACGTGCTTGATGGTTCCGCCATCTTCTCCACCGGCCATCAGGATCATATCCGGTCTCAGATGACGGATACGTTCGATCTTTTCATGGTTCATGCGTTTGTCGTTGCTGGAAATCAAGTCCATCACGATCGCTCCGGCACCCAAAGCAGCGCGTTCGGCACTTTCACCCGTCATGGAAGCTACCACACCGGTAACCATCATCTGGAGCCCACCGCCGGCAGAGGAGGTCGATACATAGGCATCCACTCCGATATCGCCCTTGCGGGGAATAATGAATTCACCATTTTCCATGAATTTGATATTGGGGTTCTTATACATCAGGCGAGCGAGCTCTTCCATTTCCTGAGTGGCATTGATCACCCCTTTGGTTACATCATTCAGAGGAGCTTCCACTGTAGTGGGAGCTTCGCCACGGATGGTCTGACGGTATTCGCCGTCAACATATTCGATCAAGATCGCCTTGGTCGTGGTGCTGCCACAGTCTGTGGCTACTATGCGCGTAAGGCGTTTTTCATCATATTGCATATATCCTCCGCTTTTCAGCTTTTTTTATGTCTTTTTTTAAAGATATTTTTAAAGTTTTCTCGCATTTTGTTTTTCCGTCTTTTTCTTTGCAGTCTGGCCTCTTGGCGACGCTCGCGATTCAGCTCTTCATCCAGCTCATCGATGCGCTTTACCAGGGCTTTGATATATTCTTCTTTTTGGATCATCAGGGCAAAGCGTTGATACTTTGCACTGTCGAAGATAATCTCCGCAAAAGGCAGGATGAAGTACAAAGCCTGGCTGCCGATGCTATGCAGAGGATGCAGGGATTCGATCAAAAGAATTCCTGCAGGGGCCAGATGCCGGCTCACTATGAAGCGGGCTACCTTGTCGATCATCTGATAAGCTTCTTCATCGCTGATCGTAGAGATTATTTCTTGATATTTATATTTCATTTCTTCAGGCTCTGGTCGCTGTAAATCCAGCCACACTCTGGGCTCCGGCTTTGTAAAGCTCGCGACTGATTTCGTTCAAGGTACTGCCGGTGGTAAATACATCATCTACCAAAATCAGTTTCTTGCCCTGGACCTGCCAGTTTTTATGCACCCGGAAGGCACCCGCCAGATTGCTCAAGCGCTGAGTCCGGTGCAGATGGGTCTGGCTCAAGGTATAACGGCTTCTTAGCACAGGGCTGATGTAGGTCTTCCCGCTCAGTCTGGCCAATTTTTTGGCGATCAGCTCGCTTTGGTTATAGCCACGTTCTCGCCGACGAACTCTGTGCAGAGGCACCGCAGTGATGTATGGGTAATCCTCAAATTCAGGATACTGCTTCAGGCTCTCCGCCATCTTTTCGGCCATAAGAAAGGCCGGTGAGCGGTAGCCCCGGTATTTGAGCAGGTGCATCAATTCCGTAAGCGGAGCTTTGTAATGCATGCTGCTGCGCGAAAGCTCAAAGTTGAATACGGTCTCCCCGCAGCTTTCGCAATAGCCATCGTTTAACCCGGAGCCGCATTTGTAACAGAAATTGTCTTTCACAAAGGATATCTGGCTTTCACATTCCGGGCACAGGCTCCCTTGCCCATCAGCCAAACGGCTGCGACAGACCAGACAGGCCGGTGGTATCAGGATATCAATTACCGCCATCAAAAAAGCTTTCAATCGCCTGGAAAATCTGGCTGCCATCTTGACTATACACGCTTTCTGTAGCCGAGCGTTCCGGATGGGGCATCATGCCCAAAACGTTGCGGCCGATATTTACGATTCCCGCGATATTGTCGAGCGAACCATTGGGATTTGCCTCTGGCGTCAGATTTCCCTGAGGGTCGCAATAGCGGAAAAGAATCTGATCGTTATCCTGCAAGGCTTTCAGGCCTTCAGAATCGATAAAATAATTACCTTCTTTGTGGGCTATGGGGACATCCAGGAGGCTGCCCACTTCAAGGCTTTTAGTAAAGGGGCTGTCAGAGCTTTCCACCCTCAGCGTCTGATGCTTGCACAAGAAATGCAGGCCGCTATTCATCATCAAGGTGCCCGGCAGAAGCCCCGCCTCGGTCAAGATCTGAAAGCCATTGCAGATACCCATTACCAAACCGGATTTCTGGGCAAAAGCGATAACTTCATTCATGATAGGCGAAAAGCGTGCCAAAGCTCCACTGCGCAGATAATCCCCGTAGGAAAACCCCCCGGGCAGGATGACCAGATCCGGCTCTTGCAGATCGTGATCCTTGTGCCAGATCAGGCGGGCATCATGCCCGCGGCTGCGAAACACTTCATGCGCGTCATGATCGCAATTTGAACCGGGGAAAGTGATCACACTTACTTTCAAGACTTGATCTCCTCGATTTCAATGTGGTAATTCTCGGTATTAAGATTTGCCAGAAGGCTGTCGCAAATCTCGGTGGTTTGCCGGCTGACATCCTCTTTATCAGAGTTGTCGAAAACTATCTCTATATATTTGCCGATACGGGTCTGGGTGACATCCTTAAATCCCAGATTGTGCAAGGAATTAGTCACGGCTTTACCTTGCGGGTCCAATACGCTGGGCTTGAGTTCTACGAAAATCTTGGCTTTTAGCATGATACATCCATTTATTTTTTATCAGGTTTCCACATTCTGCAAATCAAGGGATTTAGTCAACTTATTTATTTAGACCGGCTTTCGAAGTAGGTGCTAAGCCGATAGATATCCTGTTCGGCGGTGCGGTATTTGAAGTTTTCAGGTTTTCAGGTTTTGAAGTTTTCAGGTTTTGGAGTTTTCAGGTTTTGGAGTTTTCAGGTTTTGGAGTTTTCAGGTTTTGGAGTTTTCAGGTTTTGGAGTTTTCAAGTTTTGGAGTTTTCAGGTTTTGGAGTTTTCAGGTTTTGAAGTTTTCAAGTTTTGGAGTTTTCAGGTTTTGAAGTTGCTCCCCCTTGCTGGATTCGATGCGTCTCGCATCGACAAGGCCGCAGGCCTTGAAAAAGGGAGCACAGCCGAATCGGAGTTCGGCGCCCCTACTCCCCCCAATCCGCGTTCTATGAAAATCGTCACAATCCGTTCAGTCGATCCGATCTGCGTTCTATTCATTCAGCAGAGTCATCTTCGCCACTGCATTTTGGAGTATAAGCCAGTTTCAGCCCGGCACACTCCCGATAGATAAACTTGCTTCTGATTCGTTTTTAACTCGAGTCCACTCGAAGCTTCGAGTGGACTCGAGTCGAAGACAAGTCTAAAACATGTTAATGATATGAGCAAAGCCTTAGGATATCGGGGTTATTTCTTTGCTTTGAGTTTATACTTTTTGATCCTGCGGCTGAGCGTGGATTCACTGATATTGAGCAATTTGGCTGCGGTCTTTTGTTTGCCACCGCTCTTGCGCAGGGCTTCGACGATGCGGATTTTGTCGATATCCTGGATATTATGTTCCACGAGGCTGGCGCTGAACTTTTTATCCAGATTGAAGGCATCGATATTGTTGAGTATGTCTTTGGTCCAGATCGGTTTGTAATGGAGGATAAAGATGCGTTCGATGGTATTTTTGAGCTCACGCACATTGCCGGGGAAGCTGTATTCATTTAGTCTTTCATAAAAGGAATCCTGGATCTGAGGCAGGGGGTTGTTGGTCTCGCGGGCCAGGCCTCTGGCGAGACTCTCTACGATGATGGGGATATCTTCTTTTCTTTCTCTGAGGGGTGGGATATCGATTTCGAGGGTATTTAGCCTATGCAGCAAGTCCAGCCGGAATTTGCCTTTACTCAAGATTTGCAGGGTATCTTTATTTGTGGAGGCGATGATTTTGCAGCTCAGGGGCAGGGCTTTTTCTTTGCCTGCGGGGACAAAGGATTTGGTATCTATGGCCTGCATGAGTTTGGCCTGAAAATCCATGGGCAATACCGAAATCTCATTTAAGAAGAGGGTGCCTTCGCCGGCCTTTGCACAAAAGCCTTGATGGTCTTCTGCCAGGCCGGTAAACTTTCCGGCAGCTCCGCCAAAGAATTCGATTTCAAACAGCGCAGGGGTAATGGCCGCGCAATTTACCGATACAAAGGGCTGGTTTTTTTCAGGAGAGCCATAGTGGATCATCCGGGCCAGAACTTCTTTGCCGGTGCCGCTTTCGCCGCGGATGAGCACAGAAGCTTCTCGGTACATCGAGGCCAGCACTGCGCTGTCTATCACCCGCTTGGCAGCTTTTGATTTTCCGGTAAAGCGTGCGGCATGGTTGGTGGAAATCTCATTTAAGAGCTGATCGTATTTTGCTTTGATGGCGCGGGAATCCCGGATAATCTCTTTTAATTTATCATCGCTCGCCTGGCTGTGACTCTGTTGCAAGGCAATGATATAGTCCGTATTGAGCCGGTCCAGTTTTTCCAAGGTAGCAAATCCGTTCAGATAGTCCCCTCGCATCTGATAATAGTAGCCGATATTCCGGGTGACGCGAATCAGGGCTTCCTTTTTATCGTGCTTCTCGTAAAACTGCGCAGCCTGCTTGAGCCGGGCAAGAGCTTCATCCCACTGCGTAAGCGAGATCAAAGACATGGCGATATTAGCGCTGAGCTCCACCTGCCTTTCGCTGTAGCCCAGCTTTGTGACTATCTTTTCGGCCTTGAGCTGATAGTGCAGAGCCTGAGAGCCAAGCTTAAGACAGTTCAGGGTATCTGCCAAACGATTGTAAATATCAAAAAGCAGCAATGGAAGCTCTTGCTCTGAGTCTTGCAGGGCTTTCAGACTTTTCTGGTAAAACATCACCGCAGCCTTAGGATCGTCCTGCTTATCCTTTAGAATGGCATAATTAAAATTTAGCTCTACTTCGAAGATAGGTAAACGCAATTGGTCTATCAAGCGCTGCCCGAGATCATAAAAATGCTCGGCCATCTCATGTTTCGCTATATTTGCGCAGGTGCCTACAAGCTCTGTGCACAGCTCCAAGGCACCGATGCTGAGCTGATGCTGGATGCAGACGTCGTAAGCCGCACTTTGATAGCTTAAGGCCAGATCGTACCTGCCGCGCAGGACATAGATAGAGCCCAGCCAATTCAGCAGCATATAGCGATAATAAGGATGATCCGCCTGATCGATATTAGTAGCAATCTCATCCACTTGGCTTTCCACATCCACAAGCTCCCGATGCTGATAGATAATGTTTGCCGAGCTAACCAAGAGCTTTAGTGCTTCGTTATCGCTGGATTTAACGCGGATATAAGCTTCGTCTGTGTAGCTGTTTTGGCTTCGATAATCCCCTTTTTGGGTGTATATCCTGATGATAGTGAGCAGATTGAGCATCTGCAGATCAAGACAGTTTCCACCCCTGAGCTCTTCCCGCAGCTGCAAAGCCAGCTTTAGAGCCTCATCCAGATGGTAAAGAGAAAGCAGAGCTTTAGCTTTGGCGATGCGAATCACCAGAATCTCATCCTCGGTAAAAGCGCCGTTCCTTTCATCTATAGCCAAGTATATCACAGGGTCTCTGAGCATCAGCAAGAACTGATGCAAGGCTTCCGTAAGCAAGTCTTTTAACATAAATCCACCAAATTCCTTGTTAATCGTAAATTATTCGAGGCTTAGTTCGTTGTCAATATAAATTTCACTTTCTGAGCAGCAAGTAAATAAAGAAGGGACAACCAATGGCTGCTGTAATTACGCCCACGGGAAGTTCAATCCCGCTGAGGTTTTTGGCCAGAAAGTCGGCCGCCAGAAGGAAGCTGGCACCAAAAAGCAGACTGCCTGGATAGATGCGATTTTGCTTGCTAAAACCTAAGAGCCGCATGATATGAGGCGTGATGAGCCCCACAAAACCGATGATGCCGGCATAGGATACCACAATGCCGATGATGAGTGATGTAACCACAAAGATCTGCTGGCGCAGGCGATGCACCTGGATCCCCACGCTGGCAGCATATAGATCGCCACTGCTCATGATGTCCAAAGCTCGGCTTTTCAGATACAGCCAGATCAAAAGGATGAGGATCACTACCGAGAGCAAGATAAAGACCCTGTATTCGCCATAGCTGAAGATACGCCCCAGATTTCCCATCAAAGTACTGAGGATGAGCACGGTATCCTCCCGCCTGAGATACATCATCAACGAGATGCCGGCCGAGAAAAACATGCCCACGATCACTCCCGCAATGATCAGTCGGCCGCGATCGAAAGCGCCTCTTCTTTGAGCCAGACGCCAAACCAGAATCATGGTAAGAAGCGCCCCGATAAACCCACCCACAGGCATGAGAATATAAAGCCCCATGCTGGCAAAAAGGATGCTGCCAAAAGCAGAACCTGAGGAAATGCCCAGGATGTAAGGCTCGGCCAGAGGATTTGCCAGCATCAGCTGATATACAGAGCCGATAGCGGCCAGGCTCATCCCCGTAACGAGGGTGAGCAGCAGGCGCGGAATGCGTACCTGCCAGAAGATGTTTGAGCTGGGGCTGCCCCAAAACAGATAGAGTGCGATCAAAGCAAGACTGCCCAGACAGATCAGACTCAAAGCCAGGCTCTTCTTCATTGGGTTCGGCTTTCCCACAAAGAATATAGTTCGTGCAAACGGATCATGCCTGCCGTACAGCGCGGCCCCGCCCTCTGAATAAGGTCCGGATCGATATCATCCTCAAAGAAGACCATCCGGTTTTGAATGGCGGGAATATTGCCCCAGCCTTTGCGGGAAAGGATGGAATTCAAAGAATCCTGAGAATAGCAGATCATGATGTCCGGATTTGCCGAGATCACATCTTCAGCCTTGACCCTGGAATAATCCCGCTCCAGAGTCTGGAAAATATTGTCCCCTCCTGCCGTCTCGATCAATTCGCCCACGAAGGAATTATCCGCCACACTCATCAGAGGATCACGATAAATCTCCAGATATACTTTGGGCATGGGGCGGCCTTCTGCCATGGACTTCACCTTCTGTATCTGCTGGACAAGAGACTCTTGCAGCTTGCGCCCGGCAGCTTCGCGATCGATTATCTTGGCAATGCGCAGGATCTCAGAGCGCATTTCAGATAGATTTTTGGGATAAGAGCTTTCCACGCGGATGCCCAGCTTGCGCAAGTCCTCCGCGATGGATTCCTGCTCCAAAGCACTGGTAAACACGATCTCAGGATTCAGATTCAAGACCTGCTCCATCTTGACCGCACCAAAATTGCCCACAATCTCTTTGCTTTGCAATTCTGCTGGGTAATTGCACTCTTGGGTGATCCCCACGATCTGATCTATAGCTTCCAAAGCTGCAATGATCTCGGCAAGCTCCGGAGAAAGAACCACATAGCGGCCAGCGCTATCCTGCTTTGGGCTGTGGCAGCTAAAAAGCGTGCATAGGATGAGGATGATCATCCCACTGTAATATAGATATCTCATAAAAACCTCATAGGATTATTGCTTTCATGGGCGGGGAATGAGGGATTTTTGTCAAGGTGAATTTGGGCGGGATGAGAGGGGTTACAAGTTTTCAAATGAGTGGCCTACACCAATTGCTTCACCAGCTTGTGTAAATTTGTGCCATTCTTGCTAAGACTACTTAGAGAAATCTCTTTCTGGCAAGCTCTTTCAAGTGCATCTGGAATTTTCTCCCAAAGGTGATGACAATCGGCAAAAGGTTTATCATACTTTGAGTCTTCTATCTTTAGCCCTTTTTCACATTGCACTTTATCCAATTGAGCCGTAGGCAGCTTGTAATGCAGCAGTAACCAGTATTCGAACATCGGGGCAGTGATCGCTACCTTTTGCATGTGGGAATTTCCCTTATCCATTTGCCAATCTCTCAAGCTCTTTAGGTCAGTAGCAGATAAGATGTCTGCATCCAGAACGATCCAGCATTGAGTAAGTTCATCAGCTTCGTTTTCATCCAAATAATGATCTGAAGTACGGATGAGATGCCGCACATCGGGGTGCTTACCTATTGTGCATTTTATCGCCACATTACTTGTCTTATGTCTTTTTATCATCAAAAAGTAGTTCCTTTCCGTTTCTCCCTCTATTATAATAAAGTAACGCTTTCTAAGCGGGAGAAAACCTTCCTTGCGTTTTAATCTGTCGATCCCGCCTTTTGCCATTATAACCCCCTCAGTCTTCCTGTGAACACAGCTCATCCATCAGTATGTTCGGCACGCCCATCAGATTACCTTGCAAATAGGCTTTTCTGATATCCTTATCGGCTCTGATGTCTTTGTAATCACTAAAAGAATAAAGAGATGATGCCCCCTCCAAAGATCTATCTGTAATCCATAATTCATCTCTTCTGAGCAGGGCTTGATCCATAAGCATCACATCATGAGTGGAAAAAATCAATTGGTTTCGACTGTTTTTGCTGCAAGTATCTAAGAAATATTTGATCAAGGCTTTACTGACCAGAGTATGTAAGCTTCGATCCAGTTCATCGATCACGAACACCATGCCAGAATCTTCTATCAGTTGCACAAAAGCGGGCAATATGTCCAAAAGTCTATTTGTCCCGTCAGATTCCATGCCAAAGGTAAAATCCACTGGATTCTCCAGACTGTCCCAGTGTTTGGAAATCAGCATGTTGGCTTCTACCTTATCCTTTGACACTTGAATTGCGATCCTGTCTTTGTTGCCATACTCAGACAGCAAAATACCTCTTCCCTCTTTCAGTTGATCTTTATACAAGTCCTGCAGATGTCTCTTCCGGCTTTCAGACAAATTTGCTTCTGTGAGGCCGAGCTCTACAATTCCGGTATCCAAAGCGTTTAACAGGCTGGAGTATTTGTTTTTGTTTTGCTCGTTAGCCAAGTTACAAACAGGAACATATATAGAATCCGGACCTATGATCTGCAGTTTGTACTTTAGCCAATCATATATGGGTTTAAAGGTATTGCAGGCCTGATAAATCGTACTCGTGAGGAAAAGTTGGTTGTTCCTGATGGTGCGATCGCCTATCATCTTCAGGGTAGTTCTTTCTTCTGGCATCACCCTTCTGCTGTTGATCTGTACTTTCGCTCTGTCCTTACCGGCCTCGCGTGAAAATACCTTGCTTTCAGTGGTTTTCAGTATCAAAACCAGGCTTTCAGAAATCACCTTATCGGTGGAAAGAGAAAAACTGTATCTATAGATATCTTCACCGATCAGGAAAGTGAAAGCGAATGATGAGGGTTTATCCAGATATTCTTTATCCAATAAATACGGTTTCAAATCTATCTGCGCATCTGGTTCTGATCCCTGGATTATGAACTGTCTGGCAAATCTCAGGGCAGATATAAAAGCAGACTTCCCGGAAGCATTAGCTCCGTATATTGCCGCGGTAGGCAAAGCCTTCAATTTGTATTTACCCACTATGGGCAATCTTTGGGTGAAGCGCTCTTCCCGCCCGGCAACCATGGAGAAGCTTGTTTCATCCCTAAAAGACTTCCAGTTCGAGAAAGAAAATGACAGCAGCATCACAACCTCCTTTTAAGAGATATTATCTCTGTTGATCACTGATGGTTTCTACAATCCTATATTCCATCTGGCTGTCAAGAGATATTATCTCGTAAATCAAGGTTTTTGGACTAAAGCTGTTGATATTTCTCAACAAAGGTGTGGTTTTCAGCTTGCTGCCAGGTTATGCCCACTAACTGCGTAAATCCAAAAGCACATAGTCCTTCTGAAAGCTATAACCCTGAAAAGCGGGCAGGGCAGATAGCGCTTTCTGATATACGTCCAATTGCTCTTGTTCGTGGATATCACCGGTTTTGTAGTCTATGATCCAGGCCTTTTTGGCCGCTGTATTCAGCATCAGGCGATCCACGCGGGAGTCGCCAACCTCAAATTCGTTGTAAATCCTGTCATAATCCGGGTCAAAGAGATAGCCGTGCTTGCGGATTTCCAGGCAGAGCTTGCTAAAGAAGCGCTTGAGCTGGGCTACAGGCAAGAGGGAGCCATAGCGGCTGATGCACTCCCGGCGGGCGCGCTCGTGCTCATCCGGGCTGTCGGTTTTGATGAAAAAGAGGTAGTAATGGGCCAGGTCACCCCACAGCGCCTGGCGTTTTTCCAGATACACTTCCTTGTATGAGGCCATGGGCAGAGCGTCTATGCTTTGGATGGCGCTCCAATCCAATTCGGCAGGCTGGGCAAAGCTAAGTTCGGGGCGGAAATCCTCTGCTCTGGCATCCGGATCAGACTCTGGCTCCTGTGGAGGATCATGCTGACTTTCAAATCGATAGATGCCCTGTTCGTCGGGTTCATTCTCCCCAAAATAACCCAGGCAGGCATTGGCCAGGATTGCGGGCAGCATCAGGGTATCTTCCCCCTGCTTTTGGGCATAGTAATCAGACCAGTCTTTGGTTCCTGAGTAGGTAAAGAGGATATGCAGGTGCTTTTTAGCTCTGGTAAAGGCCACGTACAGCGTATTCAGCTCTTCCAGCAGCGAGGCTTTGTTTTTGTCCTGCCAGAGCTGCGCCGCGGGGGAATGCTTTAGCACCTCTTCATAGTGATAGCTGAGGGCATAGCCGGAAAGCTGCTGAAAACCCTGATTCATATACTGAATAGCCCAATACAGGCTCTGCTGTGAGGAGCGGGGCCTGGACAGATCATAGAGCACAAAGACGCGGTCAAATTGCAATCCCTTGGACTTGTGAATGGTGATCAGCTGTATGCCTTCATCGCCTTCCACGCTTACCTGGGTAAAGCCGTCCTGCACGGTATTTTCCTTTACGTAAGCTAAAAAGGCGGGGATGGATAGGCCGGCTTTGGCAATGCTCAGCTCCCAGTCTTTGGCAATATTCAGGAAGACTTGAAGATTCAGATAATCACGCTCGGGGAAGGCCTCGTGATCTCTGAGGCAGAGGCTGATGGTCTCTAAAAGGGCATTGTAAGGACTGCTGTGCGCCTGTTTGCCGGCAAGAATAAGAAGCTCGTCCAGGGGAGAGAGAGCAGAGAGCTTTGGGCCGAGGGTCTCGGGATTCTCCTGTTTCCCGGATTCAAACTCTGCAATCAGGTCGATCAAATCCTTGAGTGCAGCGCTATCCAGCAGCAGGAAGTCAGAGCGGACAAAGGCCAGGAAGTCCAGCCAGTCGCCATAGGATACGAAGCTCAGCCAGTGCATCAAGGCTGCCACCAGATGATGCGTAGTAATGGGCGCGCTGGGCTGGAAGATGCCGCTCTGGCCGTGCTCTTCCAAAAGCAATTGCAGCTCCTCCAGCTGTCTGGTCTTGCGGCAGAGGATGGCGACGGACTCCTGCCCCTGCTTATCTTGCAAAGCGGGCAGGATCATCTGCTCCACAAAGAAGTTATAGGTTTCAGACTTGCCGCCCATAGTGTGATAGTGGGGCATACACTTCAGCTCTATGGTAGTAGAAAGATCGTCTATGGCCGATTTCACCTGCGGGTATTGCCAGCTCATGCCGTTTTCCGAGAGGTATCCATGCAGCTGGGCATCACAGAAGATATGGTTTATGAAGTTCATCATATCCCCGCCTGCACGCCAGGAGTGCATCAGGGGCTCTATCTCTACTTCGGACAGGGAAGGGATGATGTGTTTGAGATTGAGCAGCAGATCGCGCTCTCCGCCCCGCCAGCCAAAGATGGATTGCTTCTCATCTCCCACTACGATGATGCCGCCAATCTCTTTGCTGCCATAGCCGGAGCAGATTTCTTCCATGATGGGGCGCAGGGTGTTAAACTGGATGAGCGAAGTATCCTGAAACTCATCTATCAGCATGAAACGGGTGCGATGGCTGAGGAATTCGTAAAACTCCGTAGCCGCACTTTCGTTGGTGAGATCAAAGATGGGCGGCTCCGGGCTGAATAGCGCTTCAAAAGTGAACCAGGCGATATCCTGATAGGTCATATTCTTATAGCGGTAGATCAGCTGGTCATACTCCCGGAGGATGATCTCCCAAAGCTGGAGTATTTCCTCTTGCTCCGGGATGAAATACTCATGATACAGCTTTTCCGCCAAAGCGCTGAGTAGCTCATCCTGCATGGCCTGAATCTCATCCCGCCGGTCTTTGGGCACCGGCGTCCTGCTGAATATGCCTTTACTATCGATGACCTTCAGCAGAGCCATAGCGTCTGAAGAGCGCTGCAATAGCTCCTCCACCATCCGGGAAAGCTGCGGGGGATTCTCAAAATCGCCGGGCAACAGACTACGGAAATCGGTCTTGAAATACTTTGCAAATTCCCCCTTGGCTTTATCCTGATAGATGTCATAGAGGCTTTGGATAAAGAGCCGGAAAGCCTGCTCAAAATCGTGCTCACGGGGCAGAGCTGCATAGCGGTTTTCCGGGCAGCGTCGCTTGATCAGAAAGTAGATCCAGCGGTTGTAGATCAAGCTCTTGAAGAACTCACTATAATCATCCAGACTGCGGCGCACCTTGCGGGACAGCAGCTTGTCCACTCGATCCCTAAAGGCAGGATTCATCAGATGATTCATCAGATAAGGCAGGCGTTTGTTTACCGCATCCTGATCCAATTCATAGCTATCGATGCTTCTGAGCGGACGCACTATATTGCGGAAGATACTGCTGGTAAAGCTATCTATAGTCATCACTTGCAGATTGCGCTGATCCGCTGAAATTTCCAGGAGGGCAGAGCGCAGGATGCCTTGTTCATCGATGCTCAGGCCTTCGGGGTCACCTGCTACCTGCCTGCGCAAATCCAGAGCCAGACTGCCCTGCGGCTCATCCAGCAATTCCTGCAATTGGGACATGATCCGCTCTCTGATCTCGGCAGTGGCCTTGCGGGTAAAAGTAAGTGCCAGAACGCAGTCCAGAGAGAATTCGGGATGCTGGCGATAGTAACGCAAGATCAGGCTGATGTATTCGATGGAGAGCCGGTAGGTCTTGCCGGTGCCGGCACTGGCGGAGATGATGCGGTTTTGAAAGTCAGTCATTGATGCCTCCCGTCAGATACAGATCGCTGCGCGTAATCTCTTGCAAGATGCCCCTGTGCTCTGCCTTTGTGGCGATGCCGTAGCCTTGCTCCAGGCAGTCTTTCAGGCTCTGACTGATATCGCTGATGTATTGCTCCCTCTTTTTGGCGGTCACCTGATTTTTGTAGTCTATGCGCATATCCAGAATCTGCCAGAAGTATGAGCTTAGCTCAGCTTCCAGCTGTGGATTTTCCAGCAAATAGTAAAAGTATTCATAAAAGATCAGTTGACTTGCATGGGCAGAGCCGGTCTTGAAATCCACGATGATCTTGCCCTGCGGCGACTCAATTCTGAGATCGGCCTTCCCGCGGATCATCACCCGATATATCCGCTCTTGATGCTCGATCCTGCAGAGCTCTTTGTATTGCTGCTCTACCTTGCTCATGAATCTGCTTTCCGGGATCAGGGTGAAGCTGCCGCGCCCCAGTCTGTGCAGGAAGAAGCGGCTATAAAACTGCTGCAGGGAATCCGCCAGGCATTCGCTGATGATTGCGAGCAGAAAGTCCTGATTGTAATTCTTGGGGATTTTGTAGTAAAACTCCCGGCTTTGGATGATCTGTTGCAGCGTGATGCGCAGTCTGTCACCATCTGAAAAGAGCTGACTGAGGGCCTCCACGCTCTCATGCCGCTGGGGCTTTTCGCCCAGAACTTCGTTAAAATAGTGATGCATCAGAGTGCCAAAGAGGCTGGGGCTGATGCTTTCGGCCAGCTCTGCCTTGCGGGGGCTTAATTTGCGCAAAGCCCTAATATACCAGGCGAAGGGATTGTTGATCATGAGGCCAAGCTCATAGCTGCTTTGCCGGATCCGCCCGTGCTCGCCAAAATCCTGCAAAGGCTGAGGTGGCAGACGGAAGAAATCCGCATCACAGCTTTTGCAGAAAATCTCAGAGGAACCTATACTCTGTTGCAGGGGGTCTGTCTGCATATCCTGCCAGAGCCTCAAGACATGGCCAAAGGGAATGACTTCCGCCTTGCTCTCACTGATATTCTGCGGGCAAATCTGCTTTAATTCACCGATAAAGCTGCTGGGCTCGATGCTCTTTCCCGCATTCTGGTAAGTATAGATACTCACCTTACGCGCCGAAAAGACCATGCGGAAGAAATAATACCGCTCCCAGGCTCTGATGATATCATAATTCAGCAGACCCAGCCTGGCACGCTGTCCTTCGTTCAAGAGCCATACCGGCCCTGGGGATTGGGGCAGGATTCCCTCTACCATCTGCAGGAGCACCAGATTGTCCTGCCGTCTGTTGCGAAAGTCCAGAAGGTTGCTGATCTCCCAAGAGCTTGGGCTGCCGCCAAGAAGCTGATACCGTAGCCGCTCTGGCTTCACATAGTCCAGCCAGAGGCGAAACAGCGCTGCTCCCACAGCCGGGAAGATGCCCGCCCAGTCTTGCACCAGGCGCATATTCTCCACAGCACTGAAATTGGCCAGGGCTTTCCAGATTTGAGGCAGGATATCGGTCTTGTCCAGCTCTTGCGGGCTGCAGAACTTTTCGGGAGCCAGCACGCCCGTGCAAAGCTGAATCAGCTCCCCGATGTCTTTCAGATTCAGGATATCCTCCACCCAGGCAAAGAGTTTGCTGCATAAAGTGCTTAAAAGCGGATATTGGGATTCGGTTTCAGGGCCAAACTGCGCCAAAGGATTCAAATCCAGATACAAGACCTCCTGCTCGCTCAGCTTGAAAAGCTCCCTTAATAAAGCGTCCTTCCTCACGGCATCCCAATCCTCCTGCAACAAAGCCGGATAGCGGAAGTCCCTGAACTGCCGGATGATGATGCTCAAAGGCACAAAACCGGAAGTAGCCTGCTGGCTCTGCACCAATTCATCCAAGAAGCTCATGAATCCATACCACAGGCTCTGGGTAATGGGCAGCTGCTGTCTGGCTTTCACAAAATCCTGCGGGAACCAAGCGGAATAGGCCTTTTGCCAGAAGCTGTTGTCGATGATAGTTCCGCTGTCTTTTAGCTGCTTTCTGTGGGTTAATAGCAGCAGGGCGTGTTGCTCTTCGTTTTCACATTGATAGATGCAGATCTGCGGCTGCTGGGAGAGGGCAGCGTATAGTTTGGCGGGATCAAAGCCGGGAGTTTGCCAGCTCTTGGCATCGGCCTGTCCGCCGTGATGCAGCAGCCAGACTTCATTTTGACTATGCTCGCAGCTGTGCAATAGCTCTTGCTCAAATTTGCTGTAATAATATTGATTTACCAGCACGATGCGGTAATCTTGATAAGGTATCTGCAAGTCTTGTGCAGAGCTGGAAAAGATGATATCCGTAAAGCCCATTTCGCTGATGCGCTCACGATAGCGTTCCAGGATATTAGCGATATGGCCGATGTGCTCTTCTTGCCAGTGCCTGAGATAGATATCCGGATCATCCGGCAAAGTGGCCAGCTGATTTACATCCCGTCCGGCCTCGCTGTACTCTTGCAGAAATTGGAAGAAGTGATTCCCCCAATCCACCACATCGTTGTATTCGCTCAGGTGAAAATACTCGCATTCCTCCTGAGTCAATACCTGATACAGGCAGAGCAGCCTTTTCTCATCTTCCAGGCGGGGAAGCTCGGTGCTTACTAGCCCAGCCTTAAAATCCTCCATAGTAGTCCAAATGATTTGCTGAAAATGCCAGCGGGGCTCAAAGCGCAATCTGGCCAGATTGGCCGAAACCCGCGTGGGAAAGACCATGATGCACCTTTCGCTTATACAGTCAAGTGCTGCATCCAGGATGTCTTGATTAAGATCAATACTGATAAACTTCATTGAGTATCCTTACAAAAGGGGTGAAAAGAGCCGGCAGATGGATTCTTTGCTGCGCTCGATCAGGCCGCGTTTGCGGAATTCTTCCAGATTGATCCGGCGTGAGAAGGCCAGGTCTTCATTGAAGGCATCCACCGCTTTGTCCACTATCTTGTCTTCATAGACCATTGCCGTGAGCTCAAAATTGTGGTTGAAACTCCTAAGGTCCATATTGGCCGTGCCCAGCCCCAGGATTTCATCATCTACGATCAGTATCTTGGCATGCATAAAACCGCGGGTGTATTCATAGATTTCCACGCCAGCTTCCAAGAGCTCCTGGAAATAGGAACGCGAACCCCAAAAGACTATCCAGTGATCGGCTTTTTCCGGCATGATGATTTGTACCCTGACCCCGCTGATGGCACTGGTCTTGAGCGCCATCAAAAGGGATTCATTCAAGATCAGATAGGGGGTATTGATCCGAATTGAGCTACTGGCATTGGCGATGGCGGCAAAGTATAGCTGCAGAATGCTGGCCTGGTCTGTATCCGGCCCGCTGGCCACCACTTGCACGGGAGATATTCCCTGTATGTCTTTGCCGAGGTCCTGACAGATGTATTTATCAAAGCCTTCCGCATTAAAGAGATTTTCCTGGCTCACAAAGAACCAATCTACCAGAAATATAGCCTGTAAGCTGAGCACGCTCTGCCCTTCAAAGATCGCCAGCGAATCCCGCCAATAGCCATAATAGGGGTCCTTGCTCAGATATTTATCACCGATATTCAGCCCTCCCAGATAGGCTTTTCTACCATCTACGATCACCAGTTTTCTGTGATTGCGATAGTTCATGCGGCTGTTCAAAAACGGAATCCAGACTGGCATAAAGGGGACAAATTGGACTCCGGCAGCTCTAAGCTCGCGCTTGAAACGGCGGGGCAATCTCCAGCAAGCTACATCATCGTAGATAAAACGGACTTCCACCCCGGCCCTGGCTTTTTTGATCAAAAGGTCTTTGAGGTAATTCCCTGTGCTGTCTGCGGCTATAGAGAAATACTCCAGATGCACATGAGCTGTGGCGGCCTCTATCCCGTCACAAATAGCGGCAAAAGCAATGCCGGTATCGCTGATCAGCTCGATCTTATTGTGCGTAGTGATGATGGCCTTGCTGTTGTTTTTCAATAGTTTGTGCAGCTTGTGCTCCAGGCCTTCCTCCAGATGATAGGGAGAAAATTCCGGAACCTTACTGGCCAGGAGATTAAGAAAATCCTTATCATGCAATTCCTTGCGGCAAAAAAGCTTCCGCTTGCGCCAATTGCGCCCGAAAAAGAGATAAAAGACAAAGCCCAAGATCGGGATGAAGATCAGCACCATGATCCAGGCCAAAGTATGCACCGGAGAGGAATTTTCCAATACCAAAACCAGGACAATCAAGACGATGGTCACAGCAAAAATGACATAGATGATCTGCGAGGTGACATGAGTGAAAGTATATAAGAGGTCACCTCCCCACAAAAGCTGTGTGAGCGAGGCCACGATGAACAGACTCAACAGCAAGGCCAGGATCAAAAGGATGGTATCCAGCATCCGGTTCGACGCCATTTCTCCTCCCAAAATGGTATTTATTACACTTTTTATTTATTAAAACAGAGTCAGTATAAGCAGATAATCTGTCAAGCTGAATATCGAGATTGAGGTTTTGAAGTTTTCAGGTTTTCAGGTTTTGAGGTTTTCAGGTTTTGAAGTAGCTCCCTTGGCTGGTTTAGCTCTTCTGCTGGTTTAGCTCTTCTGCTGGTTTAGCTCTTCTGCTGGTTTAGCTCTTCTGCTGGTTTAGCTCTTCTGCTGGTTTAGCTCTTCTGCTGGT
>JALNWR010000003.1 GCA_023230795.1 Candidatus Cloacimonadota bacterium | reverse complement strand
GTTTGAATAAAGCAGAAACAGCTAAGAAGTACGGCGAGGACCAAGTCCTGAAATGGCGCCGTAGCTTTGATATACCGCCTCCAGCCCTTACCAAAGACGATGAGCGCTATCCTGGCAAGGACCCCCGCTATGCCAATCTGGATGAAAAACAGATTCCCCTGTGCGAATCTCTGAAAGATACCGTAGCCCGCACCATGCCCTTCTGGAATGAAGTAATCATTCCCAGACTGGTAGCAGGACGAAAGATGGTAATCTCCGCCCATGGCAACAGCCTGCGGGCGATAGTGAAGAATCTGGATCATATCTCAGACGAAGATATAGTGAGCCTGAATATCCCCACCGGCATCCCCTTGATCTATGAATTTGACGCTGAATTGAATGTGACTAAACGCTACTATCTGGCTGATGAAGAAGAAGTGAAAGCGCTGGCCGCTAAGGTAGCAAACCAAGCCAAAGGCTGATGTATCCGTAATTTATCAGTGTAGATTGGCAGCCTGTTCTTTTTGTGCAGTCTGCCAATTCTTTTGATCAAACTATCCCGGACAATCCAAGGCTGTGAAGAGATCAGATAACACAACAGCAGAGCAGTAAGGAAAATATGTATAAGATAGTATTTATCAGACACGGCGAAAGCGTTTGGAACAAAGCCAATCGCTTTACCGGCTGGAGCGATGTGGACCTTTCCCAGCGGGGTATCCTCGAAGCCCAAGAAGCCGGAAGAAAGCTCAAAGAAGCAGGCTTTAGTTTTGATGAAGCCTTTACCTCCATGCTCAAACGAGCCATCCGCACTCTGTGGCTGGTCTTGGACGAGATGGACCTGATGTACATCCCCATCCACCAGGATTGGCATCTGAATGGCCGCCATTATGGTGCTCTGGAGGGTTTGAATAAAGCGGAAACAGCCCTGAAATACGGCGAAGAGCAAGTCCTGCTTTGGCGCCGCAGTTTCGACATTGCCCCTCCGCTTCTAACTAAAGACGATGAACGCTATCCGGGCAATGGCCCTCGCTATGCCCATCTGGATGAAGATCAGATTCCCCTGGGTGAATCCCTGAAAGATACCATGGCCCGCACCCTGCCCTTCTGGAATGAAATGATAGTTCCCAGAGTCATAGCAGGACGAAAGATGATAATCTCAGCTCATGGCAACTGCCTGAGATCTATTCTAAAAAACCTGGATCACATCTCCAATGAAGATATAATGAGCCTGAATATCCCTACCGGCATCCCCTTGATCTATGAATTTGATGCTGAATTGAATGTGACTGATAGCTACTATCTGGCTGATTGAAAAAGAGGTGGAAGCTGCAGCAACTAAGGTGGTAAATCCAGCTAAGGACTGAAAATTCCCTTGACTAATATCCGTAGATCAGGATAATGGTTAGAAAAAATAAAAGGAGTCTTATCATGGCTGTAAAGATTGATAAAGATACCTGCATAGGCTGCGGTGCCTGCGTGGATGTATGTCCCGTGAGTGCGCTTTCGATGGAAGATGACAAGGCCGTAGTGGATGAAGGAACCTGCATAGATTGCGGTGCCTGCATCTCTACCTGCCCAGTCACAGCTATCAGCGAATAATACAACCTAAAAGATTGTGGGTGGGGCTGGCAAAAAAGCCAACCCACCTTTTTCTTATAAAAAGAACCATAATACAGGAGTCAATTATGAAACGCTTCAGCATATTTATCTTTAGCATTTTATGTATCAGCAGTTTTGCCGCCATCGAGGTCAGCGGCGTTCAATCCGGGACTTGGTCTGCGGATAATAATCCCTATCAGATTATAGGCGAAGTCACCGTTCCCGTCGGAGAGGTTCTCACCATCCAGCCGGGTGTGATAGTGCAGGCCATGGGCAATTACCGTATCAGGGGCGAGGGCACCATTCAAGCCGTGGGCACCGAGACCGACAGCATCTATTTTCTAAACGGGCAAACCCCGCCCACAAATTATTGGAAAGGCATCCGCCTGGAAAATGAAACTCAGCAGAGCAACTTAATGCACATCGTGATGGAATATGCTGAATATCCCATATTTGCGTCAAATTCTCCGATGGAGGTCTCTTATAGCAGATTCAGTTATGGCGAACGCGGTCTGCAGCTTTACTCTCCCGGAGAAGCTAATCCTGCTACGATGAACGTACATCACAATATCATCGAGCATGTCACGAGAAGCGGCATCACAATCACGAACAACAGCAATGCCTGGGTGCATCACAATGAATTGCGTTACAACGGAACCGGCAGACAGTATTACGCCGCCATCCAGCTGTCCAATCAATCTTCAGAGGGGATAAACAACCCCCTTATCGAGCATAACCACATTCATGACAATCTCAAACAGGGCATCTCAGCCTGGGATGTGGCAAATGCATACGCCATCAATCCCATCATACGCTATAACCACATCGAGGGTAACCTCACCGGCATCTACCTCTTACAGGCCAGCGGGGTGGTGCATGACAATCTGATCATCAATAACTTCATCTCCGGCGATGCCAATAGCGGAGCGGGGATGATGATCAGCGGAGTTACCTCCACGCCCTATGTAGCGGGAAACACCCTCACAGGAAACTTCACCGGATTTTACATTACCAATAATGCGTTGCCGGTTTTGGGCGATTTTTCTGATGACCACGAATTTGCCTATGGTGGAAATATCATTCAGAATAACATTGATGAGAGCAATACCCTGCACTCAATTGCCTGCGCCGACTATCCCAATAGCAACAACGTGATTATGGCAGAAAACAACGACTGGGGTGTATATACCGCGGCGGAAATTGCCATCGGCATCACGGATCATAACGATAATCCGGCTTTGCCCACGGTGGATTTTGAACCCTGGTTTGAACCGATAGAAAGCATCACCATCACGGGCTCATACTCCTGGAATTCTGAGGATTATGACGAGATCTTGCCTGAGGACCTGGAACTGTATCTGGTGGACAGTGAAACCCGTGAGACCCTGGAAGTGCATGAGCTCACGGCCAATCCTTTCAGCTTTGAGACCGAGATTTCCGCCAACGTCTTTGTCTTGCTCCGCGCTGACGATTATGACGCCGGGATCTGGGCTACGGTGGGGACTCTGACAGAGCCCACTGCTTTTGATCTTGCAGCCGGGGATGACGTCGATCTGGGAAATATCTATATCGAGGCCTGGCAACACTATTTTATGCAGCGCACCGGAGATTCCGAGCTTATTGAAGGCCGCGAAGTATGGCCTATCTACAAAAGCCTCCTCTTTCTGGCCTATGACGAGATCGATTACGTTTATGAAGAAGGCGATTACCTGTATATCTACAAGCACGAATATCTTGATGATGAAGGCTGGCATGAGATTCTGTTTGATTGGGGCCAGCAGTATGATAGAATTGGCGTAATTGAGCATGGTGAACAGTGGAATCAGACCAGCGTCGTAGAAGGTCAGATTGTACACAAAGAACTGTGTAGCTTCGTCGATCAAGACGGCAGAATAATGATCAGGAGCGCATTCCCAGACGGTGGCGTTATCACAGGCCAGCGCTTTATAGATTCCGAAAGTGACATCATCTATCTCTATGACGAATCGGGCTATTCCGATCTCTATCTGGATATGGTGCAAACTGCTAATGACGGGCTCTATCTGTATCACAGACCCAATCTGACGCATCCCTCTGAGATGAGCATGAGGATTGCGGAAGAATTCCCCGAACAGACCTACGCCATACATTTCTGGTGGCAGGCACCGGCTGATGACGGCGTGGATTACAATGCCTATCGCATCTATGAGCAGCACTCCCCTGACAATATCGTTCTGCTTGGCACCGTTAGCTTTGACGATGGGCCTGAGTATTATGCCGACTTTGTGACCGGCAGCGGACCGGTGCAGTTTTGGGTGGTGGCCACCGATGGCGAGATCGAATCTGAGCCCAGCAATACAGTAGAATTTGACTTCCCGATCTCTAATGAAGACCTGGTGCTGCAGCCGAGCCTGAACATATATCCCAATCCTGTCTGTTTCAGAGGCGGGCACAGTCTGCAAGTGGTAACCAAGGGGTTTGATCAGGCCGAGCTGAGCATCTATAACATCCGCGGTCAGAAAGTGATCTCCCAAAAGCTGGGCAAGGAGAATTATAGCTGGAATGGCCGGGATCGCAATGGCGAGATTGTCGGCAGCGGCATCTACCTGATGCGTGTGAAGGGTGCAGGCAAGCGCTCCTTCAGCCGCAAAATAATGGTAATTAAATAGGAATGAACATGAGCAAAGCAGAAATTGCTAATCTAAAACACCAATCCGGTTTTAACTGCGCACAGAGTGTGTTATCCGTATTTGCAGAAGACTTCGGACTGCCTCTGGAGCTGGCCATGAAGCTCGCTTCATCTTTTGGCGGCGGCATGAAAATGGCTGCTACCTGTGGTGCGCTCACCGGAGCTTTGATGGCTCTGGGCCTGGCCTGTGGATACTTTGAAGCAGATGATGAAGACCAAAAAGCTGCAAGCGATGAAATGACCATGGAATTGCTCCGGCGCTGGCAGAAAGAAATCGGGCCTACAGATTGCAAAACCATCCTGGGATACGATGTAAGCGATCCAGCCCAAAGAGAGCTGGCCATACAAGCCGGGGCTTTGGACCATCATTGCCCAAAGTGTATAGGCAAAGGCGCTGAAATCCTGGCAGACTTGCTTGCCAAACTTAATTAGCTATATTATAATGCACTACCTGATCTGATACCGCGCTTGTGCCGATCAGATAGGAACGTGCCGCACTATTAATACAATACAGGAGGAAATAATGTCCGAAATTATTTATATCAAAGGACGCGAAATCTTAGATTCCCGTGGAAATCCCACAGTGGAAGCAGATGTACATCTGGAGACAGGTGTGATGGCCAGAGCAGGTGTACCCAGTGGTGCATCTACCGGAGAACGGGAAGCCGTGGAACTCAGAGACGGCGACAAAAGCCGCTATCTGGGCAAAGGTACGCTGAAAGCAGTACAAAATGTCAATGAGATCATCGCTCCCGAGCTCTTGGGCATGGAATCCCTGCAGCAGGCCACGCTCGACAAGATGATGATAGAACTAGATGCTACCGACAATAAGGGCAAGCTGGGCGCTAATGCGATCCTGGCAGTTTCCATGGCAGCAGCCAGAGCCTCTGCGATGGAGATAGAAATCCCGCTTTATCGCTATCTGGGCGGCGTGAATGCCCTCACCCTGCCGGTTCCCATGTGCAACATCATCAATGGCGGAGAACATGCCGACAACAACGTGGATATTCAGGAATTTATGATAATGCCCCTGGGCGCCAAAAGTTTCCGGGAAGCTATCCGCTGGAATGCAGAAGTCTTCCACGCCCTCAAAGCTATCCTCAAAGGCCGCGGCCTGGCTACGTCAGTGGGTGATGAAGGGGGATTTGCTCCCAATCTCAAATCCAATGAAGAAGCCTTCATCGTGATCGTGGAAGCCATCTCCAAAGCCGGATACAAGCCCGGAGAAGATATTTATATCGCAATAGACGCAGCGGCATCTTCCTTTGTACAAGCCGACGGCAAATACGCGATTGACAATAAAGTCCTCTCCAGTGATCAACTGATCTCTTATTACGAAGAGATGGTGGCCAAATACCCAATCTGCTCTATAGAAGACGGCCTCGCTGAAAACGACTGGGATGGCTGGATCATGCAAAATGTAAGACTGGGCGACAAAATCCAGCTCGTAGGTGATGACCTTCTGGTTACCAATCCCAAGCTAATCCGCCAGGGTATCCAAAGGAAAGCCGCCAATTCTGTACTCATCAAACTCAATCAGATCGGCACCGTAACCGAGACTCTCGATGCCATCAATACCGCTCACAAAGCAGGATGGACCTGCGTGGTCTCCCATCGCAGCGGCGAAACCGGAGATACCTTCATCGCAGACCTTGCCGTAGCCATGAATACCGGCCAAATCAAAACCGGCTCTGTCTCCCGCAGCGAAAGAGTGGATAAATACAATCAGCTCATCCGCATAGAAGAAGAACTGGGTGAAGAGGCTTACTTCCCCGGAAAAAGCGTGATCAAACAGCTTAGCTAAACATAACTTACATATATGGATAAGCCTCTCAGATGAGAGGCTTTTTCTGTCTTGATGGTTTTCATGTTGATTTTTTCAAGTCCCGATAGCGAAGCCCATTTCTTATGAGTTTACATCAGCATCATCGGATCGATGTCTATCTGTTTGCTTATCCCCTTTTGGGCTTGAAATCCCTTTTCTATATATGCTACAGCTTCCCGTATCTGGCTGGTAGTTCTCGCTTTGAGGATCACGTGATAGCGAAATAGCTGATTGATCTTGGCAAAAGGCGCGGGGCTGGGGCCCAGGATGATCAGGTCATCACTTTCCGGTGGCAGAAAAGTCCGCTTTAACCTATCCATTTCCTGAACGAGCTCGCCGAGGTCTATGCCCTGATAGAGCAGGCGTGCCAGTCTGAAGGCAGGTGGATAGTTCAGCCGCTTTCTGTAATCCATCTCCTCGAGGGCAAAGCTCTCAAAATCCTGCCGGCTGGCGCATTGGATGGAGTAATGCTCCGGGTTGTATGTTTGGATGATCACCTCTCCGGTTTTTTCTGCACGGCCGCTGCGTCCAGCTACTTGGGTAATCAATTGAAAGCTGCGCTCCGAAGCTCTGAAATCCGGAATATTCAGGCTGATATCCGCATTGATGATGCCCACCAGGGTCACGCCCGGAAAATCCAGCCCTTTTGAAATCATCTGCGTGCCCAAAAGTATATCTATTTCCTGCCGTTTCATGCGTTGATACATGCTCTTTAGATTGCTGCGGGAGCTATCGCTATCCATGCGCAAAAGCTTGGCGGAAGGGAAGAGCATCTTGAGGGTCTGCTCCACTTTTTGCGTGCCGGGGGAGCCGTAGGAAAAGCTGAATCCGTTGCAGGAAGGACAGCGTCTGGGAATGGGATAAAAGTGTCCGCAATAGTGACATTGCATCTCCTCGCGGTCGCGGTGATAGTACATGCTGATCTCACAATTTGGACAGGTAATCAGTTTGCCACACTTCAGGCACTGCACGAAAGAGGAATAGCCGCGGCGGTTTTGAAAGAGGATGACCTGTTCTTTGCGTTCAAGCCGCTCGGCGATAGCACCGGCCAGCTCATCTGAGATCAATTCCGGATTTTGCATGTCGCAGAGATTGATCAGCCGCACTTTGGGCAGAGTATAGTTCATGGGGCGCTTCTTCAGGCGGTGCAATCTGTATTTCCCGCTCTGGGCATTGTGCCAGCTTTCCAGAGAGGGAGTAGCGCTGCCCAGGATGATCTGCGCCCCGCTTTTTTGCGCCCTCAAAACGGCCAGATCACGACCGTTATAACGCGGCACATTATCCTGTTTATAGCTGCTTTCATGTTCTTCATCCACTATGATCAGCCCCAGATTTTGCATCGGGGCAAACACAGCGCTGCGAGCTCCGATCACCAGCCGGCAATCTCCGCTTTTTATCTTCTGCCACTCTGCAAATCTCTGATTTTCGGTCAATTGACTGTGCATCACTGCCAGGTTCTCGCCAAAGTGAGAATCAAAGCGGTCCAGCATCTGCGGGGTGAGTGCTATCTCCGGAATCAAAAAGATCACGCTGCTGCCGGCCTCAAGGTACTTGCGAATGATCTCTATATAGACCTCAGTCTTGCCAGAACCGGTGATGCCATACAGAAGATGAACCCGGTATTTGCCGTAGTCCTCCAGGATTTCTTTGACAGCCTGATTTTGCTCATCAGTCAGGGTGATATCTTTCGCTCCGCTGCCTTTTTCCCGGAGCAGGCCGGAATTTTGCACCTCTTTCGGGAAAATGCGGATGATACCTTTCTTGACCAGACCTTTTAGGGCGCTGTAAGATATCAGGCTGCTGATATCTGCCATCAGAAAGGGACTTTCCGGCTGCGTCTTGATCAGCTCCCAAGCCTCTCGCTGTCTCAATGGAAGGTCGTTTTCTTCAAAATCCAAGCCGGTGGTTTCGATGAAATTCTTTTTTCTGGGCTTGTCCCGATGCTTAATCCTGTGTGCCAGGGTGATGTATCCGGCGCTTTGGGCAGCCTCTGCGATGCGGTAAACCGGATAATCCGGTCGGCTTTGTTTGAGCTCAGACAGCTTCAGTTTGTCCTGCTTTTGCAGGGCTTCATACAAAATGAGATAGTCCTGCGGAATGTCTCTATCCGTACCAATCCAGCTGGCTTCAGCATCCACATCGCATTGCAAGCGGCTGGGCAGCATGGCAAAAAGAGCTTTCCCCACTGAACAATGATAATACCAGGCCATCCACTTTGCCATCTCCAAAAGCTCTTCAGGCAAGACCGCCGCTTCATCCAGGACCTCTACCACGCTTTTATAGCGATAATTCTCCGCCTTCAGCTCCTCCATACAGATGCCGAGCATCAGCTTTGCCCGCAGCGGAACCAAGACCCGGGCACCAAAAGCTATGCGCTGAGAGCTACTATAACTGAAATCCTTATCAATCCCCAAGGGAAGACATACTTTGTAATAATACATGAATTGAAGACATCTGAAAGCAGGTTTTTTGTCAATATAAAGCTTCCTCATGAGTTCGGCAAGCTCAGTTGCTTTGCGATCTATCTGCTTCGTCTCTTTCGTTATGCCAGGAAATGCAGGCATTCCCCCATTTTACGAGAGTCTGATTATGAACTGGTCGGTATTTGCTATCTGAAATGCCGTCCCTACAGGACTCTATAACCTTGTGTAGCTGTAGTTTGCTATCTAAAATGCCGTCCCGATGGGACTCGGATTAGGAGGATATTAATGCTGGAATCATGAATCTTAACTGCCAAAAGTATAAATTAAAACACATAGGCATAGATGATAGCTAAGATACTATCATTAATTTCATTATCAAAAGAGTGACTCGATATTTTGGGGGAATGCCAGCAGGAAATGTTGTTGACAAGAAAAGTACTTAGATTTAAAAGTGGATTTAGCGAATAGTGAAGACCTTAGACTTATTCGCATAGTCCAATAATTGAATGTCAGGGAGATATAAATGCAATTACAATATTACGAAAGCTTCTGTGATTTCGAATCAACGAAGCATAGATATGCTATTGAGAATAGTGATGCTCTCAGTGTACTTACGAGCATGGACAGCAATTCCATAAACTTAATTATTACTTCCCCTCCATACAATATTGGGAAGTCTTACGAAGTTAAAACCTCGATAGAATCATACCTCAAAACGCAAAGTGGCTGCCAAGCCTGATGAGTGGAAAAACCTCAGCATCTTTGGAGAGCAAAAATGAAGATAGCAAAGACCTTTTCACACATGAACGGTGAGGAATACTTGATTGTCCATCACAAACCCTTATACGATGAAATCAAGAGAGTAATAGCCAGTATTGATGCTGAATCGTGCAAAACAAAAATCAGCAAAGAAAAGACGAAGAAAGGCGAAATTTTGTATAGTCCGGCTGATCTGAACTTAGCCTTTAAAAACAATTTTTCAGCTTTGAATTGGGCAGAATCAAGATATAGCTACTATATAACTCATAATAGAGAACTGATGCTTGCAAGTTTGGATATGCCTGCGGCTCAACAGAAGGAATTCCTCGAATCAAAAGGAGAGAAAAACCCAATCTACAGCTATAAGCAAACTGACTTTGTAAAAGACAAGGTGGCTGTAGAAGTTCAATTCGGGGAATATGCCTTCGTCGCCTTTGACTTGTTTGTTAAGCACATGCTGTTTTTCTCAGGTGGTGTTATCAATCTGGGAATTGAGATATTGCCCATGAAGTCTTTGCAAGCTCAGATGTCCAGCGGCATAGCATATTATGAGGGGGAGGTCTATAACGTTATGCGTCAAGGCAGAAGCAGTCCACCGGTACCACTACTGATTATCGGTATTGAGCCCGAATAATAATAGCACGTATCAGGCTGTTATAGCCTCCCTTTCTTATCTTACCTGATTTCAGGATCAGAGCAGGCCAGTGATATCGCCATCGTGTCCCACATCCACTGCTTCGGCACTGGGCTTTTTGGGCAGGCCGGGCATACGCATTATTTCACCGGTGATGGGGATCAAGAATCCCGCTCCACTGGCTATTACTATCTCCCGCACTGTGACCAGGAAGTCTTTGGGACGGCCAATAAGGTTCGGGTTATCGGATAGGGATTTTTGGGTTTTGGCAATGCAAATCGGCAGTTTATCAAAGCCGTATTGATTGATCTTCTTCAGGTCGGCTTTGGCATCGAGGGTGTAATCCACAGCTTCGGCTCCATAGATTTCGGAAGCAATGGTAAAGATTTTGTCTTTTACAGGGGAGTCCCAATCGTAGAGTCCGTGGGATGTGCAGACGTCGGCATCTGCCAGTTTCACGATCTTTTCGGCCAGTTCCAGGCCACCTTCGCTGCCTTTGGCAAAGTACTCCACGGTGCTTACTTCAACCCCGGCATTTCTGACAAAGTCTTCCACTATCTTGAGTTCTTCTTCCGTATCAGTGGGAAATTTATTGATGGCTACCACGGATTTCATCCCAAACTTTTCGATGTTTTCCATGTGTTTGGCCAGGTTCACCAGTCCATCTTTCACCGCTTGGGGATTAGGTTCGGAGAGATTTCTTACCTTCACTCCTCCGTGGATTTTCAGCGCTCGCACGGTGGCTACCAGAACTACGACATTAACGCAGAATCCGCCATATTTACACACCAGATCAAAAAACTTCTCGGCTCCCAGATCAAAGCCAAATCCTGCTTCTGTAACGGTATAGTCACATAGGCGCATGGCTGTTTTGGTGGCAAGGATGCTATTGGCACCCTGGGCGATATTGGCAAAAGGACCGCCGTGCACAAAGGCGGGAGTATTTTCGGTGGTTTGTACGATATTGGGCTTTAAGGCATCCTTGAGCAGAGCGGCGATAGCCCCTTCATAGCCCAATTGATGTACCTTCACCGGTGCTCCGGAGTAAGAAATCCCCACCGTAATATTGCCGATGCGCTCTTTGAGTTCATCCATGTTGTTGGAAAGGCACAGTATCGCCATAATTTCGCTGGCGGCGGTGATATCAAAGCCGTCTTCTCTGGGAAAGCCCTGCTTGCGTCCTCCCAGGCCTATCACAACGTCCCGCAGCATGCGATCATTCACATCCAATACTCTTTTCCAGGTAATGCGGCGGGGGTCTATCCCCAGTTCGTTATCAAAATAAATATGATTGTCCACCAGAGCCGCAAGGGTATTGTTGGCAGCGGTGATGGCATGGAAATCTCCGGTAAAATGCAGGTTGATATCTTCCATGGGAAGCACTTGAGACCAGCCACCTCCGGCGGCTCCGCCTTTGATGCCAAATACAGGGCCCAAAGAGGGCTCGCGCACGGCAACTATGGACTTTTTCCCTATTCTATTGATCGCTTGAGAGAGCCCGATGGCTACGGTGGTTTTCCCTTCACCGGCGGGAGTGGGAGTGATGGCGGAGACCAGGATCAATTTCCCGGTAGGGTTATTTTCACTGGCAAAAAGGGTTGAATAGCGGATTTTAGCTTTGTATTCTCCATAATGATCCAGGTCTTGCGGGCTCAGCCCGATTTTCCCGGCTATTTCATCAATATGTTTAAGTTTAGTAAGATGACCGATTTCGATATCAGAAAGCATTTTGTACTCCTTGGCTATATTTACACTTATATAAAAGTTAATCTGATTTAGGGGTTCGGCAAGCGTGATCTGGCAAAAGGAACTTTTAGACCCGTTTGCTGCGAAAAAGCACCACAGAACCGATCAAAGCAGGGATTAGCTCATGAAATACAAAGAGACTGAGGGTGGCGGCCACAGCCTGCTCCGAGCTGAAATTAAACGCTTCCAGAAAGTGGATGGCAAAGCCTTCCCTGAGCCCCAGCCCCGAGATGGTGATGGGGATGGAATTTGAAACATTGGTCAGCCCCATCCCGATCCAGGTGTCTATCGCTGAGATCACGCCCAGATGGTTCAGGATAATATAATATTGCAAATACATCAACAGGGTATTGGCGATCTGCAAAAGCATCATTTTGGGAGCTTGCGCAGCATAGGCCGGCAGATGAACCCGCAGGGAAGGACGCAGCCGCATGATCAAAGCTGCCCAGAGCGGCAGAAAGGCAGCGAAGACTATCAGCGCCATCCTTATATATACACTTAGTTCCGGAAAGAAGAAAAAGGCAGCGATGGCAGCAAAAGTCCAGGTAGCCCAGGTCATAAACAGCCGTTCAGCGCTGGTGGCGACTATCGAAGCCAGCAGACTGGTATTCTTCAGATAAAGTACCTTGGCAAAAGAAGCGTGACCCCCTGGAATCAAAAACCGCAGAGGTAAAGCCAAAAGATAGGTGGCTTGAACCTGCCGACGATTGTAGATATAACCGGCATTCAGATGCAAAGCGCAACGCCAGTTATTACTCTGGATGTAGTGCCTGAGGATGGACAGAGCAAATACGCCAATAACGCTGAGCAAAGGAAGGCTGCCAGCGTAGCTCAGCGCCGAGGCCAGATCGATCCGGCGGAAAATCAGATAGAGCAGCAGCAGCGTGAAAAGTGCTTTGGCTATATAGCTTAGCCTTTTGTAGCGCGGGGATTTCTCGCGCTTGATCAGCTCGTGAATTCGGCTATACACGCTTCAAATACCTCTTGGAGAAGTTCCTGCCGGGGCGCCTGGATATGCCCATCTTCCATCATAGCCCGGCACAAAGCGCGGGTCTGAGTGATTTCTTTCAGAGCCTGATCATAGACATCCTGACGGCTCCTTTGCACGCAGGCCAGACCTTCCTGCATCGCCTGAGCCGCTACATCTGCCGCCACCTGGGCAAAGACCTCTGTTTCATCCATAGTGGGGATGATGCTCTGGTCATCGATGCCTCTGGACTGGGCAAAATTCGCCAGAGAATGCGCTGCGGCTATGGCCATGCCATCTGATATCTTACAGGCCTGAACCATCAGCACGCCTTTCAGGATGCCGGGGAAGCCCACGGAGTTATTTACCTGATTCGGAAAATCTCCCCGACCTGTAGCCACAATGCGAGCTCCGGCCTGATGGGCATCATAAGGATATATCTCGGGGACGGGATTGGCACAGGCAAAAACTATGGCATCATCCGCCATGAGGCGAATCCATTCTGGCTTGATAGTGCCGGGCCCGGGAGTGGAAAGAGCGATCAGAATATCTGCACCTTGCATGGCAGATTCCATGGTGCTAAGCTGCTGAGGGTTGGTCTTTTCAGCCAGCGCCCACTGCTTGTATTTGTCTTTGTTATCGCGCAGGTCAATGCGTCCGGGATGCAGTCCGCCTTTGCTGTCAAAGATGATCAGATTATGCGGGTCCAGACCGGATTGCAGCAGGAAACTGGCGATGGTGCTATTGGCAGCGCCGCAACCGTAAAGCACGACCTTGCTACTGGAGATATCCCGGTTTGTGAGCCTTAAGGCGTTGATCACACCGGCCAGGGTCACACAGGCGGTGCCTTGGGCGTCATCATGCCAGATGGGGATATCACAGCTTTCACGCAGCTCATCCAATACCTTGTAGCAATTTGGCTGGGAGATATCTTCCAGATTCACGGCGCCCACGCTGGGCTGCAGCATCTTCACAAAATCTATCAGTTTTTGGGCATCAGGCTTGCCTTTTGCGTCGCGGTTATCCACGCATAAAGCGATGGCATCGCAGGCGCCCAAATACTTCATCAGCATGGCTTTGCCTTCCATCACTCCAAGGCCTCCGGAAGGGCCGCAATCGCCATCTCCCAAGACCCTGGTGCTATCCGAAACCACCGCTACCAGATTGCCGCGATTTGAAAGCTGGTAAGAGGCATCAGGATTGTCCCGAATGGTGGTGGAAACCTGGGATACGCCGGGGGTGTACCAGACGTTGAACCAATTGAAGCCATAGATGCCAGCCTTGGGCAGACTTTGCATCTTGCCCCGATATGCGGCATGCATCTTTTCTGAGAGCTGCTTCAAAAAAGAGGTCTGGGCAGCAGCAACGAACTGCTCGGGAAGTTCGGAGCGAAAGGCCTCTCCGAGATTAGATAAGTCCAATTTTATTTCTTGCATACGATGATCCTTCAAAAGCTTTTGGAGATTCTTTTTGATCAGGGGAAATCTGTCAAGCTTTGCTATCCAGGCATTCCCCCATTTTACGAGAGTCTGATTATGAACTGGTCGGTGTTTGCTATCTGAAATGCCGTTCCTACAGGACTCTATAATCTTGTGTAGCTGTAGTTTGCTATCTAAAAATGCCGTCCCGATGGGACTCGGATTAGGAGGACATTAATGCTGGAATCATGAATATTCTTCTAATTCGAGTCCCAGCATGGCGGAATTTTTGATAGTAAACCACATCTGTACAGTGGCTTGAGTCCCATAGGGACGCCATTTTACATGAAAACTGATGGAGTCCAAATGCCTTATGATATTGAGCATTTACTATCCGTTAATTAGGCGTTTAGACTTCATTTTCCTGCCCTCATTATCGATTGTGAAATCCATTTCATGTGAGTTCAGATAGAAAAAACCGACCAGTTCATAATCAGACTCTGGTAAAATGCAGGAATGCCAGGAAACATTTTCATTGACAGCTTTTCAGCATCCTCATGAAGATAAATCCATATAAAATTGTCCCAAGTTTGAGGTATGTATTATGAAAATAGAAGAACTGAATTACTATTATAACAAATTCAAGTTCGGCGAAGATATCTTTCATCAGCTGATGCAAAGAAGGGTGCGGGACATACTGTTAGTTTCCACTTTTTATGACGCTTTTATCTTTGAGCAGGATGGCAGGCTGTCGGAACAAATCTTCGGTGAATATCGGCAACTAAATCTCTCCACTGCTCCCAGGATTACCTCGGTGCCCACCGGTGCTGAAGCTTTGGAAAAGCTAAAATCTCATTCCTATGATCTGGTAATCACTATGGTGCGCATCGGAGAGATCGGCCCCTTTGAGCTAGCCCGGCGGATAAAGGAAACTCAACCCGATCTCACTGTGCTACTGCTTTTGAACGTGGGCTCGGATTATCAGATTTGGGAAAGACACGAAGCAAAGCGTAGATACATCGACGACGTATTTCTCTGGAATGGAGATACCAAGCTCTTTCTGGCCATGGTTAAAAATGTGGAAGACAATATGAATGTGGAATACGATACTTCCCACGGTTTGGTAAGGGTCATCCTTTTGGTGGAAGACTCCGTGCATTATTATTCCATGTTTTTGCCTTCTTTGTATTCGGTAATTATGAAGCAGACTCAGAGGCTGATCGAGGAAGAGCTGAACGATAGCAAAAAGCATCTTCGGATGCGGGTGCGCCCCAAGGTGCTGATGGCACATGATTTTGAAGAGGCTATCCGTTTGTATGAAAAATACAAGGATTACCTGCTCTGCGTGATCTCCGATGTTCGCTTTAAAGTAAAGGGTGAGACCGATGCGCAGGCCGGAATCAAACTGATCAAGCATGTAATGGCAGATAACATAGGTTTTCCGATGATCCTGCAATCTTCCGAGGATGCGAATGAAAAGATAGCGCATGATCTGAACGTGCATTTTTTGAATAAAAACTCCAGGCATCTCTTCAAAGACCTGCGGAAATACATGGTTTACAATCTGGGTTTTGGTAATTTCATCTTTCGCAGACCGGATGGCGAAGTGATCGGCGAAGCTGCCAATATCGCAGAATTTGAAGAGAAGATTCTCAGAATACCAGAGGATTCCCTGGAATTTCATAGCAAGTTCAATCACTTTTCAAACTGGCTGATTGCTCATGGAGAGATTCAAATCGCCAAAAAGATCCGTCCCATGAGGATCGATGACTTTGATACCAGAGATGAATTGCGTGAGTTTCTGCACCTAACCTTCCGTACAGTCCGCATCGAAAAGAACCGAGGTAAGATCATTAATTTTGATGCGGTTTCACTCTCGGAGCTGAATCAGGTTATCCTTCTTACAGAAGGTTCTCTGGGCGGTAAAGGCCGGGGATTGGCTTTTCTCAATTCGCTTTTATGCACTATGGAATATGAGAAGAAGTTCGAAAACACCTCAATATCCCTGCCTTCCACGGCTATCATCGGTACTAATGAATACGATCAATTTATCGAGCGCAATCGCATCGTAGAAAGCGTGCAAGGTAAAAGTGATCTGGAAATAGACGAGATATTCATCCGGGGACAGCTGTCTGAAATCCTGGTAAAGCGCTTGGAAATCTATCTGGAAGAGGTGAAGTATCCCATTGCGATACGCTCTTCCAGCCTTTTTGAGGATTCCGAGGCCCAGCCGCTGGCAGGAGTGTATCGCACCTTCATGTTGCCCAATAATCACAGCGATAAATCGTACCGTCTGAGACAGCTGATGGATGCGATCAAACTGGTCTTTGCCTCTGCGTATTCCAGCGAAGCACGGAAGTTCTTGGAATCTTTGAACTTTGTGGCCGAAGAAGAGAAAATGGCGGTCATCATCCAGGAAACCGTAGGCTGCCATAAGGGTGGACATTATTATTATCCTCATATCTCTGGAGTGGCACAGTCTCACAACTTTTACCCTACCAGATATATGCAGCATTCAGACGGCATAGCCAATATCACCCTGGGGCTGGGAAAAGCTGTGGTAGAAGGCAAAAATAACTTCCGCTTCTGTCCCCGCTATCCCGATATTGATGTGCTGACCCAGGAAGAAATTGTGCGAAATTCACAAAAGGAATTTTATGCCCTTAATCTGGCTAAAAGCGACTTTGATTTGATCCGCGGAGAAGAGATCACCCTCTCCAAACTGTCCCTGAAAGATGCTGAAGCGCATGATAGCTTGCGCTATCTGGCTTCAGTATGGAATTATGATGATGCCCGTCTTACAGACAATCTGCAAGACAGCGGACTCAAAGTGCTGACCTTCTCCAGCATCCTGAAATACAATCACTTCCCTTTGGCCAGGATCGTGCAAGAACTGCTGGAAATTGGCGAGATTGCCCTGGGCATACCCGTCGAAATAGAATTTGCGGTGAATCTTGAACCGGAAGATTGCCACGCCGATAAGCCCACTTTTTACATCTTGCAAATCCGCCCCCTGTCTGTAAGTATGGATAGTTATCAGATTGATCTCAAACACATAAAGAAAAGTGAACTCCTGATGTACTCCGAGCATAGCATGGGCAATGGCCTGATCGAAGATCTGTACGATGTGATCTATCTGGACCCCGATTCCTTTGATAAGACCAAGACCTACGATATGCAACAGGAGATCGAGATATTTAACCGCAAAATGGCCAGGGCAGACAAGCGCTACATCCTGATCGGGCCGGGCAGGTGGGGCTCCAGAGATAGATTTCTGGGCATCCCCGTGCGCTGGCCTCAGATCGATAGAGCAAAAGTAATCCTGGAAACTGGACTCAGGGATTTTATCGTTGAATCTAGTCAGGGAACTCACTTTTTCCACAATCTGGTGGCAATGAATGTGGGCTATTTCTCTATACCCTATTTATCTCAAATAGATTTTGTAGATTGGGATTGGCTGCAAAAACAGGCTCAAATCGAGAAAGGAAAGTACTTCGTGCATGTAGAATTTGACCATCCCCTCAAGGTAATGATGGATGGCAAAACCGGTACCGCAGTGATCTATAAATAAAACCTTCTGTATAGCCACTCTGTAATCTCCGTATATTTCCGGGCAGAAATCCGGATTACCGAACTGCTTTCACTGGAAATCTAAACCGTGCTTGCACTTTTTGCTTGACAGTATTACAGTCTTATTCGCTTATGTAGCAAACTGCATAATTATATACTTATAGGAGAAATAGATGCTTACCATAGACTGGAAAGAAAGGCTGACCTTAGATACAGAAGACTATCTATTGCATAAACTGCCAAAAAAGGATTATGATTTTGAGATCATATTTATCGCATATCCGGAACGGGTCAATGGTAAGATACCCTCCGAAGTTATCACGTTTATCAGCGGAGTAATGGTCCGCAAAATAGCAAAGAAACACCTTGACTACATCCCCTTTTACAAACACCTGTGGTTAAAGAAGGAAGACTACGGCAAGCTTGCATTTGGTGGCATTATAGCTAAACTGATGAGGAAAAATCCCGATGTTTATATCCCCCTTTTGGAAGAGATGATGCATGCGGAAGGCAATACCTCCCAAATAAATGCCCTTCTGGATAAAGTGATGCTTCCCCTGACCCGCAGAAAACCCGAAGACTATCTGGAGAAAGTGCTGCAGTGGACCAAAAGCGAGAAAGAGGAGATTGCTTGGGCAGCCACCAATCTCTGCTTGAAACTGATCAAGCGCAGAGAGGACCTCATCCCCCAGGTGCTTACCCATTTTGAGAACCAGTGGGTGTATCCTCTGGGAGAAGTTCAGGGGCTGCATGTAAACTTCCTCAAGACCGTTGCAAAGCTAGACCCAGAGGCATATTACTCTGTATGGGAAGAATTTGGCTTTTCACGAGACCCTCAGATCGTGGAGCTGCTCTGCGCCGCAATAGTGGATTACCATCCTGAGATAATGAAAGAGGTAGAGCTTTGGACCAAAAGCGGCAATGCCAGAGTGAAAAAAGCCAGCCTCTCTGCGATGAAAGTATTGAAAAGAAAGAAAGGAGCCAGGGCTTAGTGGACTTGAGTGTATTTATTACCAAAACTGGAATGGAGCGCATGCAAAAGCGCATAAACGCTCTGATGACCGAGCGTCCGGAAGTGATAAACTTAGTTACTATTGCCCGTGAATTTGGCGATCTGAGTGAAAATGCGGAATACAAGGCCGCTCGCGAAAGGCAGCGCGCCATAGATTCTGAGATAGATTATCTGAGGCGCAGAGCCTCGCAATTGAAAGTGATAGACCCCAGCGGCTTTCCCAAAGATGCAGTTCGCTTTGGTAGCTCTTGCAGGATCAGCGATTGCAACACGGCAGAAGAGCTTGTCTTCAAGTTGGTAGGAGCTGCAGAATTGAACTTTTATGAAGATGAAGATGATGTGCAGGTGGTCTCAGTGGTCTCTCCCATCGGGAAAGGACTGCTGGGCAAAAAGCCGCATGAAATAGCCGTAATCAGCGCACCAATGGGTGAACGCCGGCTCAAGATACTTGAAATATTATAGAAAATAAAGCAATAAATGGAGAACAGATGAAAAAGACCAAAGCCCCTAAAAAGAGTGAATTTGCGTATGAACGCAAGAACTTTTGGAAAGACGCTCCTGTAGCAGAACAGAAAGACGCCATGGAATATGCCATAGCCTATAAAGAATTCCTGAATCAAGCCAAGACCGAACGTGAAGTTACAGCCTGGACGGAAAAACTACTCAAGAAACATAAATTTGTCGATATACATAAAAAAGCAGGGGCCAAAAAGGTATATAGTATCTTCAGAGAAAAGACCATGGCTATAGCGATCCTGGGCAGTGAACCCCTTAGTGAAGGCTTCAATATGGTAGCCGCACATATTGATTCTCCCAGAATCGATCTCAAGCAGAATCCGCTCTATGAAGACGGCAATACCAAGATGGCCTGCATGCGCACTCACTATTATGGTGGGATCAAGAAGTATCAATGGGTTTCCACTCCCCTGGCTTTGCATGGCGTGATCGTCAAACAAGATGGCAGTGTGCTGAATATCAGCATCGGTGAAAAAGACGATGAGCCGGTCTTTATCATTCCGGATTTGCTGCCTCATCTGGCTGCCAAAGAGCAGTATTCCAAAAATCTTAGTGACGCCATCGATGCCTCCAAGCTCAACCTCGTCTTCAGCGGGATGGTAGAGCCCTCCGGCGAAGAAAAGGAAGCCGCCAAAGCCTTTGCCCTGAAAGCCTTGAATACGGTATATGGCATCACCGAGGCGGATTTCCTTTCAGCTGAATTGCAATTGGTACCCGCCATCAAATCCCGGGATGCCGGCCTTGATAGCTCTATGGTAGTGGGATACGGACAGGATGATAGAGTCTGCGCCTATACGGGTATTACCGCCCTTTTGGCAAATCAAGACCAAAAACCAAAGCGCAGCATGATAGTGTATCTTTCCGACAAGGAAGAAGTGGGAAGTCAGGGTGCCACCGGAGCACATTCCGTCTTTATTCAGGATTTTGTATCCGATCTGATGGCATACAATAACGAAGATAATAACAGCGCAAACCTGCGTAAAGCCTTTATCAATTCCTACATCCTTAGTGCAGATGTAACCGCTGCCATGGACCCGAATTACCCCAATGTGCATGAAAAAGAGAACGCTGTAATCCTGAATTTCGGCATCGGAGTCTCCAAATTCACAGGATCACGTGGGAAGTATGGCTGCAACGACGCCGATGCAGAATTCGCTGCAAAAGTGCTCAAACTCTTCACCGAAGCCGGAGTTTTCTGGCAGACAGGAGAGCTGGGCAAGGTGGATGAAGGCGGCGGCGGCACCATCGCTTACATCCTGGCCAATCTCGGCGCCCGGGTGATAGACTGCGGAGTAGGCATCATGGGAATGCACTCTTTATATGAGCTAAGCTCCAAAGCCGATATCTATTCCACATACAAAGGCTATAAAGCATTCCTGGTCAATAAGTAGAACTTTTAACATAGGAGAAAATCATGAAGCAAATTCTAACAATGACTCTGGTGATGATACTCTTCACCGGATGCGTAAGCAATCAAGCTTTCCGCAAACAGCAAAGCAGATTGCAAAGTATGGAAGCTGAGATCGCACAAAACGAAGAAGAGCTTGTGGTTTTGCGCAAAGAAATCATGCAAAGCCGCAGAACTCCAGGCAAAGCCACTACTGCTGGAAGCATGGATCAAATCAATCTGCAGCTTTTGCAAAACGAAGAAGACATGAAAGCCATCATCCAGGAACAGATGGAGCTTTCGGCTTCCCTTGGCCTGCTTACCGAAAGTGTAGGAAGCGCAAACCAGGCTTTCATAAACAGGATAAGCGATCTTGAAAACAGGGTAAATATGCTTTCATCTGTAGGCCTCAGCTCAGAGAAAGCTGCCGCCATGGCTTCAGCAGCAAGCAGCTCTACCGATTTGCAGAAACAAGTGAATCGTATGTCTGGAGACCTGGCTGATATCCGCTCTGAACTGGATGCTCTGAAACAGGCCATCGCCACTGCACCTGAGACCGTATCGAGCCCCACTCAGGCAGCTTCTTCCAAAGAACAAGCCGATTATGAAAAAGCCCGAGACCTTTATTATGAAGGTAATTTCAGCAAAGCGCTCACTCAGCTTGACCAATTCCTGGCAGATTTCCCCAGCGGCAAATATGCTGGCAACGCCGTATATTGGAAAGGTGAAAGTCATTACGCCATGGGCAATATGCCAAATGCTCTGCGTGAGTTTCAGAACGTGATTTCACGTTATCCCAAGTCCTGGAAAGTAGCCGATGCCCAGCTCAAGATTGGCATGAGCTACATGAATATGGGAGATCACCAGTCTGCAAAATCCGAGCTGAATAAGCTGAAAAAAGACTACCCCCAATATTCCAGAATGGATTTGGTAAACCGCTTTCTGAATGAGCTTAAATAGGCAATAGTGACAAAAGATCGTACCCTTGCGCTCCTGATAACAGCATTGCTGCTTGCCCATGCCATGATGGCGTGGGCAGAGCAGCCTGATGATGAACTGGAGACTATCGCCAGCGATATCGCAGAAGTCATAGCTCTTGATCAAGCTTTGTTTCTGGATTTGCGCTGCGGCGAATTCACTCCCGCTTTGTCACAGAATCTCAGTCAATTGCTGCTAGAGCGAGGCGCCGATATCAGACACAGCGCTACCCACTCTTTTTACACAGATTTTGACACCGAATCCGAGAGTATCTCGCTGGATGAATATGACCTTCAGCAAGCGCTATTGGTGCAGGTGCAAATGAATATTAAATGGGTTACAAAGGAGCATAAAAGCTTCTTTTCATATCGTACCCAGCGCAAGGCGGTGCACAGCTTTGAAGTAAAACAGATTCAGCTTCCGGCTCGTAAGCTCATCGATATAGATAGCTTTGATTATGAGCAGTCAGACGATGCGCAGAGCACTCTGTCTGCCCCTCACCTGCGTTGGTTTGAACCGCTGATAGCCACCACCGCTATCGCTTCTATCATATTTTTACTATGGACTATCGAATAAAGGACATCTGATGAAACGATACCTTAGCTTTTTAATGCTGATCATACTGCTTTTCAGCGCTTGCAGCAAGAATAAAGCAGAGCTCACTACAGAGCAAAAATTAGCTCTGGCGGATGAGCAATATGCCAGGGGAAAATACTCCAAAGCCGCCATACTCTATGACGAGATTTCTTTTGAAAGGAAGTCTGCGGCCACGGCTTATGCTACTCTACGCTTGGCAGACAGCTATTTTGCCATGAACAAATTCACCGATGCCAGGCTAAAATATCAGCAGTTTATAGATGGCTTTCCGGATCACACCAATGCTGCGGATGCGTATTTCCGAATAGCCTTGTGTTACTTTGAAGAATCCCTGAAGCCGCCTTATGATCAGACTGAGACGGTAGCAGCCATTGAGACTTTCGGGATTTTCCTGGAACGCTTTCCTAAAGACAGCAGATATGAAAGAAGTCTGGAATATATCCGCCGGGCCCAATACAAACTCATTGAAAAGAAATATGAAAATGGCTATATCTATTACAAGATGAAAGATTACAGCGCTGCCCTGATGTATTTTGATGAAGTGATAGCCCTGGGCAATACCGATGCTTTGGACCGTAAATCGCTATACTATTCTGCCAAGCTCCATCTGCATCAGAAAAACCACGAAGCGGCCAATGCAGCTTACACACGCCTGAAATCCCGCTATCCGGGAAGTAAAGAAGCGCAGAAGCTGGAAAAAGAGTTTAATTGACATGGCTCAATATGAAATTCTGACCGGTGCCTATGCCATTCTGGGCGGGAGCTTTGATCCCATCCACAATGGACACCTGTATCTGGCCAAAGAAGTGCTGAGTCTGAGCCCAATCCACAAGGTGATTTTGGTGCCCAGCTACAATCACAATTTCAAAGGTGAAGATATAGTCCTGGATTATGACTGCCGGCTGGCTCTGGCTCAAGAAGCGATAAACAGCTTTACCCCTTTGCACTTTATCAACCACCCCGTGGAGGATTTTCGCCCGCCCATCGAAGTCTGGGATGCTGAACGCGGAGAAAGCGGATATACCAGCGATCTGGTGCGTAAATTAATCAAACAAAATCCCGAACAGAGCTTTGCCTTCATCATCGGGGCCGACAATCTGCAAAACCTTCCCAATTGGCATGACTTTGCCTGGTTGAAACAAAATCTGCATTTTATCGTGCTTCCGCGTCCGGATAGCGTTATGTCTTGCGATGTATTATCACAGATCAAGCATACTATCCTGGATATGCCGCTCTGCGACATATCATCTTCAGATATCAGAGCCAAAATCAGCGCAGGAGAAAGCATCTCCGGCCTGGTTCCCGAGGAGCTTGAGCTGCGCATCCGCGATCTGTATCTGGCCAAAGCTTGACTAAGAAAAGGTTTTTGGACACAATCCCGCTGAGCCCAAAACAAAGCCAGCGGGAAGAGATTACAAACGCCGTCACCCATGGTATCGGAGTGGGATTTGCCATCGCCGCGCTGGTGATCTTGGTGGTATATGCAGCCCGCATCAGCGATACCTGGAAGATAGTCTCTTACAGCATCTATGGCGGCACTTTGATCACGCTTTTTTTGTCTTCCACCTTGTATCACGCCTTCACCCACCCTTATATAAAACGCTTTTTCAGGATACTGGACCATTCCTCCATCTTTTTACTTATCGCCGGAACCTATACTCCGGTGACCATCGGCACCATGCGGGGCGGCTGGGGCTGGACTATGTTTGGCCTCATCTGGGGCCTCACTATTGCCGGAATCTGCCTGAAGATATTTGCCATGCGTAAGCTAAAATGGATATCGACTGTGATTTATCTGCTGATGGGCTGGATCATGATAATAGCGATCAAGCCGCTTTTGGCCTGCGTAAGCAGCACTTTTATTACCTGGATTTTGATCGGCGGAGCGGCATACTCTCTGGGTGTGATCTTTTACATTGCGCGTAAAATGCCCTACCATCACGCAATCTGGCATCTCTTTGTTTTGATCGGCAGCATCTGCCACTTTATTGCAATGTTCCAGCTGATGTGCTAAAGTAGTGCACACACACTGTGCCGTCCTAAATAAGTTGACACCTAACCCAAGGATAAGGAGGTTTTCAAGAGCGTGACAGCCTTGTGGTAGCGTCTGGATTCGCTTTTTTGATGTACATGCCAGATAAATGAAAGGATGCTTGTTATCACTTTTTTCTTGACTGATATGAGAGCTTCTTAAAGTGTGGATTATAGTAAAAATACAAGGTGAAAATGAATGACTCTTAGTGATATCGTCACATTGCTGGAAGGAGAAGTGCTGTTTCCTGAAGCGGACCTGGACAGGGAAGTTCCCTGTGCTTTTGCGTCAGATATGATTTCTGACATTTTAATGTGTACCAAAGAACCCACCTTACTTCTTACTGGCCTTACCAACAATCAGGTGATCCGTCTCAGCGATATGATCGATATTACCGCTATAGTATTTGTGCGGGGCAAAAGGCCTTTGCAGGATGTGATAGACATGGCTGAAGAGCGGGGGCTGCCGATCATCACCACAAAGTTTACCCTTTACCGCTGTAGTGGTTTACTCTATAATGCAGGTCTCCGCAGCTGCAAGATCTAAAGTAATGTCAGAATTTTACTTTGTAGTAGATGGTTTTGAGGATGCGGTGCGCCAGTTTCGCGAGAATGTTCCGGTGCCAGAAGTTAAGCTGGAATTTGCCATTCCGGAAAAGGATTTCAATACTGCGGGCAAAGGCTCTTCGGAGCTCAAGAATTTGCTAAAACGCCTGGGGGTGGATTCCGTAATCCTCAGAAGAGTAGCGGTGGCTTCCTATGAAGCGGAGATAAACGTAGCTGCTCACTCCAAAGGTGGCATGATGTATAGCTCGGTATATGAAGATTTGGTACATGTGCGTTTTGAAGATGAGGGGCCGGGGATTGCCGATATCGATCAGGCTATGACCCCTGGATTTTCCACCGCGGATGACCTGGTGCGTGAGCTTGGTTTTGGAGCAGGTCTGGGCCTGCCTAATATCAAAAAGAATAGCGATGCCATGCGTTTGGTTTCTGCAGCGGGAAGCCCCACCAAGCTGGAGTTCCTCATTTATTTTGCATAAGATATCATGAATAATAAAGATAGTAAGTACTTTCACGCTATTCAGATTCTGGAAGACAATTGCACCGGCTGCACAGCCTGTGTGCGCGTCTGTCCCACCGAAGCCATCCGGGTTCGGAATCGCAAGGCATACATAGACCCAAATCGCTGTGTGGACTGCGGAAATTGCGTGGATGCCTGTGAGTTTCATGCTATCATTCCCTCCAGCGATCCCCTTGACATCATAGAAGATTACAAATATCGGGTGGTGATCATTTCCTCCAGTTTTTTTGGTCAATTTACAGAAGACGTCAGCTATGCAGCGGCCAAACAGGCCGTGCTTCAGCTGGGCTTTGATGAAGTAGCCGAAGAAGCGATGGTTACGGATTTTATGGTTTCCATCATCAGGGAATATATCAGGAAAAACCGAGACAAAAGGCCAATTTTGGGCAGCAACTGCCCGGCGGTGGTGCGTCTTATTCAGGTGCAATATCCCTCTCTTTTGCCTAATCTTTTGCATCAGGAAGCTCCCATGAGCATCCTCACCCGGTATCTGCGCGACAAAATCGCCAAGGAACAAAAGCTCCAGGACGAGGATATCGGGATCTTTCTCATCGTGCCATGTGTGGCTCATGTGACTGCGGTGCATCAACCTGAAGGAGCTTACAAGCATTTGCAGGACGGCGCTTTTTCCGCAGGCATGATCTACGGCAGGGTGCGAGAAATCCTCAAAGATATTCAGAATCATCCGGTGGATATCGAAACCTACCCCGAAGGGCTTACCTGGGCTCTATCCGGGGTGCAGGCAGAATTGGTGGATACAGGCGACATTAGAACTTTGTCTGTAAATGGAGTGGAGAATGTGATGGATATCCTTTCCCGGGTGGAGGATCACTATCTGGATCAATACGATTATATAGTGCTAAGAAGCTGCACCAATGGCTGCGTGGGCGGCTGTTTGAATGTGGAAAATCCCTTCGTTGCCATGAGCCGAATCAAGAAAATGAGTAAAGAAGGAAAGAATAAAGAAATCCATGTGGAAGAGCTGGAGAAGCTGCATGCTGAGGGCGAATTCTCGGTCTTGCCTCTTACCGCACGTCCTATCATGGAACTGGATAAAGACATCAAAAAAGCCATCCAAAAGATGAAAAAGATCAATGAATTTCTAACCATGCTTCCGGGCTTGAATTGCAGCGCCTGCGGCTCGCCCACCTGTTATGCTCTGGCCGAGGATATAGTATTGGGCAAGGCCACGCTCGACGACTGCGTGGTGCTAAAGCGCGGCAATCCCCGAGACGATGAAGATGAATATTAAGAAAGGACATAAAGATGATAAAACTATCTGAGTACATTGCTGCTATCGAAGCAGAGAATCACACTCCCGCCCTGGACCCGGAAGAT
>JALNWR010000002.1 GCA_023230795.1 Candidatus Cloacimonadota bacterium | reverse complement strand
TTCAGCCTGATGCGGGACGAACGTCGCCCCTACCATTTGTCTGAAGATTTCAGCCCCACCCCTTTTGAAAATGGCCTGCTCCGCAATCACTGCTATCAAGAGGCCTGGCATGCCGATCTGGGTAGCGAATGGCTGCTGGACGATCTGCATGAAATGGCCTTCGACGCAGGCCTGTCTTATATTCCGTACAAAGAGATTCCTTCCTCTGTGTATAGCCGCGAGACCAGCATTTATGAAGATTGGTATCGTGCCAGAGCCAGCCTGAGTATGGATTACTTTGCCAGCCTAAACAGCAATCTGCGCTCTCAACTTTATTTTGATACCGCTGGGGATACCTTTGAGCGCTTTCGGGATCAAAACCATCAGGTTTCAGATCTGCGCTCCCGCCTTTATTCCCTCAATATCGGCATTGCTCCTACTTTTGAATATAGAGGAGCGGGGACTTTAAGCCTGGGCACCAAGACGGAATTTCGCCGGGTGAACCGTAAGGATGATGGCCCTTATCCTGAATGGACGGACAATCATGCTCTGGTGGGCAGCGTATTCTCTCAATACCAAGTAGAGCTTAACGAAGAGCTTAGTTATACTGCCAGCCTGGGGCTTGCTTTTTTTGGACACAGCCAAAGTGATATCTATCGGTATTTCTTGGAGCCCGGTCAGGCGCTGTATTGGAATCATCCTGGCGGCAGTATGAGCTCATTGTCTTATGGTAGAAACTCGGCCATACCCACCATGCGTCAGCTCTTTTCCTCCCAAAAGGGCAATCCCGATCTGAAGGCCTCGCGCGCTGAAAAGCTGGAGCTGGGGCATTCCCGTCATCTGATAAAGAACCTGTTTCTGGATGCCAGTATTTACTATAATAACGTGCGGGATTTGATCGATCTGGAGCAGGAAAGATACGCCAATATCTATCACGTGCAGAGCTATGGCGGGGAAATATCGCTGAGTGTACAGCTGGCAAAAATCTGGGAGCTTAGCACGCAGTATTCCTACCTGGATTATTTTGGCAATTACACCCTAAGTGACAGCGCTGGGCACAGCGTGCAAATCCAAAATGCAGTCCAGCTTCCTCTTGGCTTGAGATTCAAAACCTATTCTGCCTGGACTAGCAAACGGCAATCTCTGGATAATATCGATGTGTTTCACACTTTGCCTGCCTATCACACGCATGATCTTAGCCTGGCCGCAAGCTATAAGAATCTGGAGACAGAGCTTACTCTCAGCAATGTCTTTGATCAAGACTATCAGAGTGAATATGGCTTTCCGGGCAAAGGCAGAGATTACGGCATAAAGATCAAGTATTACCTCAGATAAGCTGAATCCTGATTTACTTTTTAGAGGGGCTTTTCCACGTTTTGATTGACACAATATGCCCTTAAGTTTTTTGTGTCAGATAGGGAAGTATAGGGTGCTCCAAGATTTTCCCGACAAGGCTTTGGGCACCACGAAGGAAGTAAAATGCTCGAGAAGATTCTAAAGAAATTATTCGGAGATAAATCAAGCCTGGATCTGAAGCGCTATGAACCGCTTGTAGCTGAAATCAACAGGATTTATGAAGACCTGGCTCAATATCAAGATCAGCAATTACGTGATCGTATAAATGAGATTAAACAGGAAATGGCGGATATATTGCAGCCCAGGCGTGACGAATTGGAAGAGTTGCAGCACGAATTTCGCAGCAGCTCGGACGATAGTGAGCGGGGGCGCATCGACCTTAGAATCGACAGTCTGAAGAAAGAGCTCAAGGCCTTGAACAAGGATACTCTGGATGATTATCTGCCGGAAGTATTTGCCATCGTAAAAGATACCTGCCGCAGGATGATGGGGCAGGAATTCATGGTAAAAGGGCATCCCACCCCTTGGAACATGGTGCCTTTTGACGTCCAGCTCATCGGCGGGATGGTGTTGCACGACGGCAAGATCGCTGAAATGGCCACCGGAGAAGGTAAGACTCTGGCAGCTACCCTGCCGCTCTTTCTCAATGCTCTTTTGGGGCGAGGCGCACATCTGGTTACTGTAAACGATTACCTGGCCAGCCGTGACGCCGAATGGATGAGTCCTATCTTTAATTTCCATGGAATGAGGGTGGGCTGCATCACTACCGGTATGGATTTTACCGGCCGTAAAGATGCTTATGAAGCGGATGTTACCTATGGCATGAATAGCGAATTTGGCTTTGACTATCTGAGAGATAATATGGCGGTGAGCCCCAAGCAATTAGTGCAGAGGGACTTTTATTTTGCTATAGTGGATGAAGTGGACTCCATCCTCATCGATGAAGCCAGAACTCCTTTGATCATCAGCGGGCCTATTGCCCAGGATAAGAACTTTTATCACGAATTAAGGCCGGCTATAGCCTCGGTAGTGCAGGCGCAAAATGCCCTGATTACCCGCTTTATGTCTGAGATCAGGGAAGACCTGAAAGAAGACAACCCCAGAGCCTCCGAAAGCAGACTGGCCAAAAACCTGCTCTTAGTCAAACGCGGAGCTCCCAAAAACAAGGCTTTTACCAAGCTGATGCAGGAAGCACGGCTCAAGCGCTTGGTTCAGGATACCGAGGGCATTTACCTTCGAGACAAGATAATGCACGAGCTGGATGAGGAGCTTTTCTATGTAACAGAAGAGCGGCAAAACAGCGTGGACCTTTGCGATAAAGGCCGGGACATGCTTTCTCGCAAAGAGCCTGATCTCTTTATAGTGCAGACCCTGGATGATGCTATAGCCGAAGTGGATGATAACGAAAGCCTCAGCGAAGAAGCCAAGCTGCGCGAGAAAGAGCTTGCCACAGGCCGCTTTATGGACAAGAGTGAGAAGCTGCACAATATCAATCAATTGCTCAAGGCCTTTACCCTCTTTGAAAACGATCAGGAATATGTAGTGATAGACAACCGCGTGATCATAGTGGATGAATTTACCGGACGTCAGATGCCGGGCAGGCGCTTTTCTGACGGTCTGCATCAGGCTCTGGAAGCCAAAGAGAATGTGGCGATAGAGGCAGGAACCCAGACCTTTGCCACCATCACTTTGCAGAATTACTTCCGCATGTTTGAAAAGCTGGCCGGCATGACCGGTACCGCTGTTACTGAAGAAAGCGAATTTATGGAGATTTACAAGCTCCCCGTGATCGCTATCCCTACTAATGTACCTGTCACCCGCATCGATCATGATGATGAGATCTACCTCAGTAAAAACGAGAAGTATCAGGCCATCATCGATGAGATAATCTATTGGAACAAACAAAAGAAGCCGGTATTAGTGGGAACTGTGAGTGTGGAAGTATCCGAGATTCTCTCCCGTCTCTTGCGCCGGCATAATGTAGCGCACAACGTGCTGAATGCCCGCCAGCATCAAAGGGAAGCGGAGATCATTACAGGTGCAGGCTCACCCGGAGCGGTAACCATCGCTACAAACATGGCAGGACGCGGCACCGACATTAAACTGGGACAAGGCGTGGTAACGAATTCTACAGAGCATTATCGGGGGCTCACTAAAGCTCGCACCGAGGAGCATCCTTATGGCTTGCCTCTGGATGGACTGCATGTGATAGGTAGTGAACGGCATGAAAGCAGACGTATCGACCGTCAGCTCAGAGGCCGGGCCGGACGTCAGGGAGATCCTGGCACGTCTCGCTTCTATCTCAGCCTGGAAGACGATCTTATGCGCCTGTTTGGTTCAGACCGCATGGCTCCTTTGATGCAAAAGATCGGGCTCAAACCCGGTGAAGCCATCCGCCATCCCATGATGACCAAAGCTGTAGAAAAGGCTCAGACCAGAGTGGAAGAGCACAACTTTGAGATTCGTAAAAACCTGATCAAATACGATGAGGTGATGAATCAGCAGCGTGAGGTGATCTATAGCTACCGGCGCAGCGTATTGAAAGGTTATGACCTCAGAGCTGAAATCCAGGAAATGGTCACAGAAACCATATTGCGCCTGGTAGATGACATTAGCTCTATTTCAAAGTATCCGGAAGAGTGGGACCTGCAGCAAATTTGCCGATACTTCAAAACCTTGAATATCAAGATTGAACCTGATGATCTGGAAAGCGATCATCTGAATAAAGACCTTTTGGTGAATACCTTACTGGATATCGCCAAAGCCGCCTACCTTCATCGGGAAAAGCGTCTCGGCGAAGAAATGCTGCGCGATATCGAACGCCGCTCCCTTCTGGAAGTGGTGGATGATGAATGGCGCGACCATTTGCATGAGATGGATTTGCTCAAAGAAGGAGTTTACCTGCGTTCCTATGCCAATAAAGACCCTTTAATTGAGTATAAAAAAGAGAGTTTTGGCCTCTTTGAAGGTCTGATTTCCAGGATTCAGGAGAATGTAACCAAAAAGGTCTATACCACCTACATCCTGAGCAGAGAACAGATGAAAGATATGCAGGAGATGCTAAAGGGCGCAAACATGACGCATGAAGAGCTGGATACTTTTGTTTCAGCACAGTCACCCGAATACCAGAGCTCAGCCTCTGCGCCTCCACAATTTAACACAAGTCAACCAAAAGCCCGCCCCATACAGGTAGCACAGAAGATCGGAAGAAACGATCCCTGCCCTTGTGGTAGCGGTAAAAAATATAAGAAATGCTGCGGCAAAAATGAAAATGAGGATATTTAAGATATGGCAAAAGGCCTGATCATCGTAGAATCACCAGCGAAAGCAAGTACTATCAGTAAGTTCTTGAAAAATAAGTTTAATGTGAAAGCTTCAATGGGGCACATCCGTGATCTGCCCGCCCACGATCTGGGAGTAGATGTGGAAAACAACTTTGCCCCAAGCTATGTAACCGATAAAAAGAAAAGCAAGATCATCAGCGAGCTCAGAGAAGCTGCAAAGAATTCGGATGCCATCTATCTGGCCAGTGACCATGACCGGGAAGGAGAAGCCATCGCCTGGCATCTGAGCAAACTTTTGGAAAAAGAGCTGGGGGATAAGCCTCTTTACCGGATTGTCTTTAATGAAATTACCTCAAAAGCCATCAATTCCGCCATCTCAGAGCCCGGCCAGATAGATATGTCCAAGGTGGATGCCCAACAAGCCCGCAGGATTTTAGACCGGGTGGTGGGTTACAGCATATCTCCGCTTTTGTGGAAGGTGATAGCCAAAGACCTTTCCGCAGGCAGAGTGCAATCTGTGGCTTTGAGATTGATCTGTGAACGTGAAGCCGAGATCAAAGCTTTCGTTCCCAAAGAATTTTGGAGGATAGAAGCAGATTTCTGGCGTGACGATCTACCAAAATTCAAAGCCAGCCTCGAAAAGTACAATGGCAAAAAGCTTGAGATCAAAAATGACGAAGAAGCCACCAAGCTCACTACAGAGCTGCAAAAGCAAACGGCCGTCCTTTCTGAAATCAAACGCAGGACCCGCAATGTAGATCCGCCAGCTCCCTTTATTACCAGCACTTTGCAGCAGGAAGCTTCCAAGATCATGTCTTTTCAGGCCCAACGCACCATGAAAATAGCCCAGCAGCTGTATGAAGGCATTGATATCGGAGGAGAAAGCACAGGCCTGATCACCTATATGCGTACCGATAGCACCAGAACTTCTTCTGAAGCCAATGAAACTGCCAAGCAGCTGATCGGCGAACGCTTCGGTGCAGATTATATAAACTCATCCACAAGGATGTACAAAAACAAGCAAAGCGCGCAGGATGCTCATGAAGCTATCCGTCCTACGGATCCCTTCCGCACTCCGGAGAGTCTGAGCCCTTATCTTTCCCGCGAGCAGCTAAAGTTATATACCTTGATCTGGCAACGCTTTATCGCCACTCAGATGAAGGCTGTAAAGGTTCTGGGAACCACTGCCAGGATCACGGTCGGCGAAGCGGAATTTGCTGCCAGCGGCAATCAAATCAGCTTTGATGGCTTTCTCAAATGCTACAATCACGTGAACATCCCTCTGGGCGAGAAGATTCACAAAGATTATGTGAAGAGTGATGAGCTCATGCACGATGCCTTGCGCAAGACACAGCATTTCACTACCCCACCCTCCCGCTTCACCGAAGCATCTCTGATCAAAGAGCTGGAAGCAAAGGGGATAGGGCGTCCTTCCACTTATGCAGCTATAATCGGCACTATTCGCAATCGCAAATATGCGGTAATGGAAAAGAAGAGCTTTGTTGCCACTCCTTTGGGTATGGATGTAAACGGCTTTTTGGTGGGTAAATTTGACAGTCTTTTCAACGTTAAATTCACCGCTCAAATGGAAGATAAACTGGATGAAGTTGAATATGGTAAAGTAGTATGGCACAAACTGGTAAAGGAATATTACGATGACATGAAAGAGCTGATAGATAAAGTGGATGTAAAAAAGGAAAAAGAGGCCATGATCCAGGAAACAGGGATCAAGTGTGAGCTCTGTGGCAAAGGTGAAATGGTGGTCAAACGTGGACGCTCCGGTGAGTTTCTTTCCTGCAACCGCTATCCCGAATGCAAGAACAGCAAAAGCTTCAAGCGGGATGCCGAGGGTAAGATTGAGATCGTGGTTCCAAAGGTTCTGGACGAGAAATGTCCCAAATGTGGCAATCCTTTGGTGGAACGCAATGGGAAATACGGAGCCTTCATTGCCTGTTCAAACTATCCAAAGTGCAAATACTCCCGTCCCAAGACCTTGGGTATAGCCTGCCCGGAATGCGGCACTGGGGAAGTGACCGCCCGCCGTAGCAAAAAGGGAAGTCCTTTTTACTCTTGCAACCGCTATCCTGAATGCAAGTGGATTTCAAATTACAAACCAGTTCCACAAGCCTGTCCCAATTGCGCCAATCCATATATGGAAGAACGCTATAATAAAGACAAAGGCACCTTTATGCAATGCCCGAAATGCAAGCACGTCATGGAGTAGAAAATGCACATTGGTGATGGGATCAAAAGCGCATTTACCAGCATAGCTTCGCACAAAATGCGCAGTGCCCTCACCACCACCGGCATCACCATCGGGGTGATAGCAGTGGTTACTATGTTTTCCAGTATCTATGCCCTCAAACGCCTGATCACAGACAATATGGAGGGCATGGGCTGGAATCAATCGGTAATCATAGTCCCCGGAAATCAAACAAATTATATGGGCATGGGTAACGTCCGCTCCGTCGTGAAAACTCAGCGGAGGGCTGCGCAGAATGTGAAACCCCTTGACTTTAACGATTATCTGGCCATTAAAGATAGCCTGGACTACAAAAGCATCTACAGCATGATAGAGCGAAGCAGCCTGCTAAGGGTTGGAAACCAGGATAAATACATCACCGTAAGAGCTACAGGGAATGGCTTTTTTATCAATAAGAATTACAAGATTTCGAAAGGACGGTATTTTAGTCCGCTGGAGATCGAGGAAGGCCTGCCGGTAGCAGTATTAGGCCATCAATACGCTAATACATACATGAAGGATCAGCAGGTTTTGGGTGAAAGTCTCATTCTGGGAGATCATCGCTACCGGATTGTCGGAATTTTGGGCGGGGATGAGTTGAATAAGGAGAGTGGCATGAATTTTAATGCCTGGGAAAGGGATCGTGATCTTCAAGCTGTGTATGTCCCTCTTAAGTATGGAGCGTATCGCTTTGGAACCAATAAAGCTGTGGACCAGATCTTCCTTCAGTCTGAAGACGCAGAGTCCTATCAGCGCTTGCGCACTGAGGCTCGCCAGCTCCTGCTCTCCAGGCACAATATGTATCCCAATTTCAGCTTTATGGATATCGGTGCAATGATGCTAACTATCTCAGCTGAAATAGATAAGAACATGAAAAAGTGGAATATCACGCTCTTTACCATAGCCTCGATCGCCCTGATCGTGGGAGGGATAGGCCTGTTTTCCACCCTGCTGATTTCCATTCAGGAACGCATGACCGAGATCGGCATTCGCAAAAGCATCGGCGCTACAGATCAGGATATTTTCTTTTACTTCATCGCTGAAGCTTTGGCCCTGGCGATCTTGGGAGCTTTGATCGGCATTGGTATAGCCTGGATCTTGATCTCCCTGATGGGTAAGGCCATGAATTTCCCACTTTATCTGCCCCTGCCCGGAGTCATGCTGGGACTATTTTTTTCTGTGCTGATTGGCTTTCTTTCAGGCTTGTATCCGGCCATCAAGGCTGCCAAAATAGACCCCATCAAAGCCATTTATTATCATGATTAATGTAGCGAAAAAGATTCGCCGGATTGCCGGTAAAACCAACAGCAGCTTTGATATACCAGTTCATAAGGTCTTCCGCAGATCTGGGCGCTGCACACTTGTATGCTGAACTTGCTTTTAATTTGAGTTTAACTCGAGTCCACTCGAAAATTCGAGTCAGCTCGAGTTAAACACAAGTTAGAAACGGGTTAAAAATTCGGGCGGGAGCTTTGCTTTTGCCGGGTATAATTTGCGCTTCAAGGCCTTTTTGCATAGCTCAGTGTCTATATTGAACGTTGATGCCCTCAGGATATTTCTTACCGATATTGAAGTGCAGCTTTGCTTCGAAGGATTTCTGTTTGGGCGGGCTATACTCTCCCTGAGGAATCCAATATGAGCCTTGCACCGTGGTCTTAGCCACTTTTTTGCCATGCGGTCCCGGCAAGTCTTCGAGCTTGTGAATCAGCACTTGCTCAACCAGCCATTTTTCTGCGTTGCGGGGGATATCAAAGCTCTTGCCCTGCATGTGTCTATTGGCAAAATCCTTGATTGCGCAGCAGATTTCAGGAGCATGCACATATTGCGGCTCGGCCGTAATAGCAGGCAGCATATAAAGATAGATCAGGCAAGCCCCGAGGACTATGGCTGCCAGGATCAAAGTTTTCTTAATCAATTTCTGTCTCCTTGAAGCATTACAATTTCAGTTTTTGTATGATGCCTTCTCCGCAATTTCGACAGATTTCTATGCTCTGCCGGTCTTGCAGAATCCTGGCTCTGATCTTATTCATTTTGTCTGAGGTCCACAAATCGTAGAAATCCAGATCATAGACATTGCCAATCTTGAATATTACATCTTTGTCGTAGCAACATATACTCAGTTCGCCATCCCAATTTATCACGGGCTGCGTCCACAGTCTGCGGCAGCGGTTCAAAAGCTGGGTTGCCAGCTCAAAATCCTGCCCCTCAGCGCTATAACGGCTGAGTTTGTGATCTGTGGGCAGAAATATCAGGTCTTCCGGCTTGTAGATCTGCACTGTCTTAAATTCCAGGCTATCTACTCCCAGTTCTCGGGCTTTTCTGCGCACTGCCGGAATCTCATGTTCGTTTTGACGCATCACGATGTATTGCCAGACTATGAACGGAGTCTTGCTATTCAGGCGCTTTTTGGCGTCAATCAGCTTTTGCATATTATCCAGAACCAGAGTAAAATCGCCGTTGATGCGATAGCTATTATAGGTCTCTTCCGAGATTCCGTCCATCGAAATGATGATCCTGTCCAGGCCGCTGCGGACAATGGCATCATGATCCAAAGCAAGGCTGGCATTGGTGGACGTCATGGTATAAAGCTTCTTCTGCGCAGCGTAGGCCACCATCTTGTTAAAGTCCGGATTCAGATAGGGCTCTCCCTGATTCCAGAGGATCAGCATGGCGGTATGATGGTGGATTTGATCCACGATCTTCAAAAAGCCATTCAAGTCCATCATGCCCCGCTCCCGTTTCAGGGTGCCGTTACCGCTGGGGCAGAGGGGGCATTTGAGGTTGCAGATATTGGTGGGTTCTATCATCACAGCCGGAGGGTAGTGCTTCATGACCACTTTTTTACTTAGCAGAGACCGGCGGTAATCCAAAGCTGAGCCCAGCAGATGCTGCAAGCGTTTACCTTTCAAAAAGGCAGCGGCAAGGCGCAGTTTATTATACGATAACATGTTTTATACTTCAGCCTTTTTTAGAAAACCCAGACCGATGATGGTAAAGGCCAGATTGGGTGCCCAGGCAGCCCAGACGGGCGGAATGATGCCGTTGTAACCCAGACTTTGACTGATTTGCACCACGATCAGATAGGCAAAACAGACCACCAGTCCCAGCATAAAGACCCAGCCGCGGCCTTTGCTGCGAACATTTGAAGTGGCGATGGGTATAAAAAAGAAGATCACGATCAGGTTTGTGAGCGGAAAGGATACCTTCATGTGCAGGTCCACGATTTCTTTGTTGGCATCTTCGCCCAAGCGCTCCAAACGGCCGATATAATCCCACAGCTCCATAAAATTTAGAGCCAGAGTCTTCTTGGTGATGCGGATAAAATCTTGGGGTACCACATCGAGGACGGGAATGCTCGTTTTAGGATAGTATCTGGCATAGACCTGTCTTCCGCCCTCAAACCTGCGGATATCGCATTCTTGCAATTCCCATGCGGTGCCATTCCAGCTTGCGCTGCTGGCAGTGAGCCTTTCGGTGATCTGGCCGGTATCGAAGTCGATCTTGGTGAGATCGATGATGCGGAGGGTGTTTTTGTAGCCATCAAAGAAGCCGAAATAGTAAAAGTCGTTATTCTGTCCCCGGTAGTGGATGCGAGCCTTGAGCATCTGATCATCGGGCTGTTCGCCCTTTATTTTGACGTTGTAGAGTACGCTGCGCTCGGATTCAGCATAGGGCAGGATGTATTCTCCCATCACAGCCACTGCCATGGAGATGAGCAGTCCCAGAACAAAAAGAGGAAGCATGGCGCGTTTGATGCTGACCCCTGCAGCCCGGATAGCTACAGATTCGTTGTGTTTGGCCAGATTATTCATCATGAAAAGCCCCGTGAGTAGCACCGTGACTGGCGAAGTAAGCACTATCAAATAAGGCAGACGTAAGAGAAAATACAGCATGGCCAGATCAAATGTGGCTCCCGCTCTTAGCAGCCTGGGCAGATTATCCACTATATCGATCACGATGAAGACTGCGGCAAAGCTAAGAAAGATGATCACATAGGTGCGCAGGAATTCTTTGAGTATATATCTGTCCAGACGGCGCATCAGTGTACCACCTCATCGGGAGGAGCTATCTTTTTGCTCAGTTTCATGTGCTTTAATCTCCAGGAGAGTACCTGCATATCCAGGATGCGCTTTTCATGGATGGAGCCCCAGATCAGAAAACAGGCCAGAATAAAGAAGACTATATTGGATAGCCACATAGCTACAAAGGGATTGATCCCTCCGCTGTCTGCGAGATGCTCTCCCATATTCAGGGCTACATAATAGACCAGAAAGATCACGCTGGATACGCTGAAAGCCATGCCTATTCCGCTGGTTCTGGTCATCAATCCCAAGGGTACACCTATCATGATAAAGATAATGATGGCAAAGGATAAGGCGAATTTCTTGTGATACTCCACTTGCAAAGCCTGGATGCTATCTTGCAGCTCCAAGATCCGGTTTTGTGCCATTTGCTGCATGGAGTACAAGCGCTTTTGTTCCATCTGCTTTTCATAAGGGTTGCCCCCAAAATCAGCCAAGCTGATCCTTTCCTGCAGCTTCTGAGCTTCCTCCTGCTTCAGCTTAAGCTCTGCCTTGCGTGTAGCCAGGGTGCCGGTAAGTTGCCCGTAGGTCATCTCCCTGTCGCTGCGATAGCCGGTTTCAAAGATATCCGTACGCTGTCCCAAATCCCGGATATTGATGATGTATTGATCAAAACTGGTACTCTGGTATTTGCCTGGTTCACGTTCATTGCGCTGCTGCATCTCTCCCTGCCTGAGGGTGATGCGCATGGAATTGCCGTTGTTCATCTGAACAACCTGTCCGCTTTTGGCAAAGATGGTTCTGGGAAATCTGCTTTCACTACGATCATAGATGAGCACGTCCAAAAGCTCGGTTTCGGTATTCTCTTTGCACCAGACGGTATAGTCCAGCAGGTTGTTATATTCGCCGGCTTCGATGATGGTCATTGGTTTATAGTATGCTATTTTCAGCATTATGTTCTTGAGTTTATGATTTGTATTCGGCAGGAACCAGTGATTGAAATAGACCATTAGCCCGGTGAGCAGCACCGCAGCTATTATCAAATAGGAGAGCATGCTGTAGATATTTACTCCGCTGGATTTGATGGCTATGATTTCGCGGTCCACACTCATGCGTCCAAAGGCAAGAATGGTGGCCACCAGCACTGCCATGGGGATGGATAAAGCCAGCATATAAGGCAGGGACAAAGCAAAGACCTCCAGCACTATGCCAGCCGGCAGCTGCTTTTCTATGATGAGATTCAGCAGATCGATGATGCGATCTATCAAGAGCACAAAGGTCACCACCAAAAGTGAGATCAGGAAGGGGGAGATATGCTCTTTGAGGATATACCGCTTTAGGATCACGTTTTGCGCTCCAGCATGGCTATAAGCTCGTCCTCGCCAATGATCCTGACTGTGCCCAGCTTTTCGGCTTTGGTCAGCTTGGAACCCGGCTTTTCGCCCACGATCAGATAATCCAGGTTTTTTGAAACTCCGCTTAAGATCTTGCCGCCATGGCTGATGATCAGGCTTTCCATATCCTTACGAGAGATATTGCTCAAGCTTCCGGTGACCAGAAAAGAGAGCCCAGCCAGGCTGTCTGACTCTTTTTGGGACTCAAAGCTCATCTTCAGTCCCTGTTTTTTCAACTCCCGGATCAGGCTATGATTCTTGGGATTGGCAAAGTAATCTGAGATAGATTCGGCGATTTTATCACCCACTTCCGGCACTTCACTCAGCTCTTGAGCGCTGGCCTGCTCCAGGGCGTCGATATTCTGAAAGTGCACTGCCAGATTGCGCGCGGTGACCGTCCCCACATGGCGGATGCCCAGAGCGTAAAGTATGCGGTCGAAGTTCTTGGTTTTGGAGCTTTGGATGGCTTCCTGCAGGTTCCGGGCGGATTTCTCGCCTATGCGCTCCAATTCCTTGACTTTATCATAATCTATGCGATACAGATCCGCTACGCTGGATATAATGCCTTCTTGCAATAAGCGAGCTACGAGCGCAGTCCCCAGCCCCAGGATGTCCATAGCATCACGAGAGGCAAAATGCTCGATGCTACGGGCGAGCTGCGCCGGACAATCCGCTGAACTGCAATAATCTATGGCGGCTTCCTCCTCCCGGGAAAGAGGGCTGCCGCAGACCGGGCATTTATCCGGCAGAGATATCGGTTTGGCACCTGCAGGGCGTAAATCTTTGTTCACAGCCAATATCTTTGGAATGATCTCTCCGCTTTTGATCAGCCGGATAGTATCGCCTTCATGCAGATTAAGGCGGCGGATTTCGTCAAAATTGTGTAGTGTACTGCGGGATACCGTGGTTCCGGAGATATATACTGGTTCTAAAATCGCCACTGGGGTAATCGCTCCCGTACGTCCTACCTGGAAATCCACCCGTTTGAGCAGAGTTTCCTTTTCTTCCGGCTTGAATTTGTAAGCAATAGCCCATTTGGGACTCTTGGCCGTAGAACCAAGTTTATGATGCAGAGCCGTATCGTCTATTTTTATCACCACGCCGTCTATGTCATAATCCAGCCTGGCCCGCTGCTCTTCCATCTGGTTGCAGAAGTTTATAAGGCAGTCTTTGTCCTGGCAAACTTTGTGCTTATCGCTCACGGGGAAGCCGCTATCCTGCAGCCAACGCAGCAGCTCATCCTGGCTGCCAAAAGGCGCAGCATCGGCAATATAACCTGCGGTATAAAAGAAGGCTCGAAGCGGCCTGGCTTTGACCATCTCTATGTCTTTCAGCTTGATGGACCCGGCGGCTGCATTGCGGGGATTTGCAAAGGGTTTTTCCTCATTTTGGCGCCGGCTTTCATTCATGGCCAAAAAGGCTTTGATGGGAAAGTAAATCTCGCCTCTGATCTCAATATCACTTTGTAAGGGTATCTCACGCGGGATATGGGGCAGAGTAAGGAAGTTCTCGGTAACGTCTTCTCCCACAGAGCCATCACCGCGGGTAGTGGCATATTGCAATTTCCCGGAGGAATAAAAGAGATTGATGCCAAAGCCATCGATTTTGGGCTCCAGACATAGCTGAGGCCTGTCTCCCAGCTCAAGGGCGATTTTGTCCCACCAGGCGATCACCTCTTGTATGGAATAGGCGTTACTGAGGCTCGCCATACGCTCTTTGTGCGGGATGGTTTTAGCGGATTTATCCAGATCATCACCCACTTTGTCCAATACCGCGGGAGCTTGGATTTCGGGATGTTTTGCTTGCAAATCCTGCAGTTCCTGCACCAGCAGATCATATTCATAATCAGCGATTTCCGGGCTGGCTTCAGCGTAATACAAGCGGTTGTGCCGCTCGATCTCGGCGCAGAGGAATTGGATGCGTTTTTTGATCTGGGACGTAGTCATGGCAAGTAATACATTAAGGGGCGGCGATCAGAAAACACGCTGTTCATTTCGGTAACCTGTTTGTTGCTGGCCAGTTCGGGGTCGATCTCCACACTGTAAACCCCTGCTTCGGTATCGTTCATCCGGATCAGGATTTCACCTTTAGTGCCCAAAATCTGGCTTTTACCGGTGAAATAATGCTTGTGCTCGCCGTTTATCTCAGTACCGGTGCGATTTGAAGTAATAGAAAACACCCGGTTTTCCAAAGACCTGGTTATCATTGCTTGCTGACACCAGGGCAAGACCAGATTGGAGGGATGACAGAGAATCTGAGCTCCTTTCAGAGCGAGGCTGCGGGCGGATTCCGGGAACTGCCAGTCAAAACATACCATCATGCCGATCTTGACGCCGGATTTGGCGGTCGAGACCTCAAACGGGCTTTCTCCCGGAGAGAAAAACAGCTTTTCGCGAAAGTAAAGATGAATCTTGCGATAGATATCATAGCTTCCATCCGGATTTACCAGAGCGGAGCTATTGTAATACTTGTCCGCTGCCTTTTCGGCAAAGCCATAGACGATGCTGCTGTTGATGGATTTTGATAGCGCCCGAAAGCCCTGGAATATTTCACCTTCGGGGATGCTTTCTGCTATCTTGGCCACCTCATCCTGATGTGCAAAGACATAGCCGGAAGTGGCCAATTCCGGCAAAACGATGAGGTCGCTCTTGATTTCTTTCAACATGGAGCTTAGCAAAGCAAAATTCTGCTTTGGCTTTAAGAACTCCGGTTTGTACTGTAAAACTGATACTGTGTATTTCATTTTCTTGTCCTCATAAGTGGTGCGATGGCTCTATCAAAAGCGCCATGCACCTTGCATATAGTTAATCCGTAATTTGTGATGGGCACCTTGCGCCTGTAACATTCCTGGATTCTGCGGTTCATTTCTGCCGCATTGATCATGCAACCGCCGCAATGAATGCAGAGGGCAAAGTCTTCCAGACTCTCGGGGAAGTCATGCCCGGCAAAAACTTCAAAGCTTAGCTTTTTGCCGGTATATTCACTGATCCAACGCGGCAGTTTTACCCGGCCAATATCGTCCTTTTGAGCATGATGAGAGCAGGCTTCGGCTATCATTACTTTATCTCCGTCCTGCAGAAGGTCGATCTGATCTATACCTGTAAGCAGTATATCCAGCTCGCCTTTGTAACGTGCGAAGAGTATGGAGAAAGTGGTCAATTCAATAGGCTCCGGGGTTTCGCGATTCACCTGCTCGATCGCCTGAGAATCCGTGACTACCAAATCCGGCGGTTCGGCCAGCATAGCCAGGCTGTCTTTTAACTCAGTATCTTTAACTACTATACCGATCGCATCACTATCAAGAATCTCCCGCAAGCTCTGCACCTGCGGCAGGATCAAACGGCCCTTGGGAGCTGCGGCATCGATGGGGCAGACCAGGATTACCCTGTCTTTGGCTTTGATGATGTCACTCAGGATTACGCGCTCTTCCTGGCTGGGCTGTGGAGCCAGCTTTACCAGAGCCTCCTTTGCTTGCAGGATGCCGGTTTTGGCTTTGGCGGAAAGACTCACATAAGGGATGCTGAGCTTTTGACAGTAGAGTATGTTTTCCGGGATCGGTTGCGAAACATCTATCTTATTGAAGACCATGAGCACAGGAATCTTCATTTCCCGGATAAGGGCGAGCATATCCAGTTCAGGAGCCACAAAGCTGCTGCCGTCATTTATAAATATCACAATATCCGCTCTATACAGGATTTTACGGGTAGAGGCCACCCGCTTTTGTCCCAATTCACCTTCATCATCCAAACCGGCTGTATCATAAAAGGTTACCGGGCCTAAAGGGGCAAGCTCATAATGCTTGGCTACCGGGTCTGTGGTCGTGCCGGCAGTCTCAGACACTATGGCTACCTCCTGTCCGATCAGAGCGTTGATCAAGCTGGATTTTCCTGCGTTTCTACGCCCCAAAAGGGCAATAATCAATCTTTCACCACGAGGGGTAGTACTCATCTGTATGCTCCATATTATCTTATCTTTCTTTTCATACGGCTTAATCTGCCGTTTTCCGTCAAGTCCTTTTTTTGTGTAGCCAGGCAGCATCTCAAGTTCAAGCGATTCCAGGGTGGGCTCGTAGGGCGCAGGATGATGGGAGATCAAGCTTAGGTTTACTTTTGCCCAGACTAATCTACCCTGTTAGATGTCGTGGAAATGTCGTGGAAATAGCAGAATAACAAGCTCGAATTTCCACGTCAGTTTTACGACAATCTATACAGGAGACCCTTTGCAGATCAGGGGATAAGGAATCTTAAGGAAAAAGCATAATAAAAAATATGGACTCAAGGTAAAAAGTTTCTTGACACAAAAACGGGAGTTGAATAATCTTGTAATTAGGTAGGTTGTATTTTTTGCAATCAATTTAAGTATATATGGTGTAAGGCGACGTTCTATGTGTGAGTCCTCAATGAGCATATTTTATCAGGCTTGAAAATCTTACCAATCATACGGACTCAACTGTCGAACTTGCCGAAGTTTAAGGCTTAACAGATTCAAGAATGACCTGAAAAAGGAGGTCACCATGAAGAATCACACTAAACATCTTTGCTTTAGTTTGCTTTTTATTTTTGTTGTTAGCTTTGCTGTGGCAGAGCAGACGACTACCGCAGCCGTCCAGGATTTCGGAAATCTGGGGGCTGATATCCTTGATACGGAACTGCTGACTGTTACCCCAACAGAGCTGAATTTCGGTAATGTGGAGCTGGGAAGTGTAGCCTATGCACAAGTAGAATTATTATCTTCTGTGGATCTCACGATAACGTCAATGACTATTCCAGGATCAACCGACTACACAATTACCAGTATGCTATTTCCGCCTTTTGACCTGATGCCTGACGTTCCGCAGGTTTTAGAAATTGCATTTGCCCCGTCAATTGCGGACGAGATCACTGGAAATTTAGAAATCATGTACGGTATTGGGAATATGAAGCAGGTTCCATTAGAGGGGTTCGGGTTTGATCCGCCTCCGATGCTGGATTTACCCTACTACTACGATTTTGGCGATATCACGATAGGGGGCCAGGGAGACGTTGCCGACATTTCTATAACTTTATCGTCGGAGTGGTTGGCCTATCATTCTACGGGTGAAATCACAAGTATAAGCATAAGCGGAGATCCTTGTTTTGTTCTGGGAGCTATCACCGACGCCACGACTTACGCTGCCGTTACTCTATCAACAGAATTGGGCCCTTCAGGCATGCTTAATGTTTCCATTTCCTGCAATCCTACTTCAGAAGGAGGAGTGTATGGCATGCTGGACGTTCTTTGTGGAGATGGCAGAACCTATTCTGTAAACCTGTATGCTACAGGAATGCTGCCCGAACCACTTATCGAAATATCTCCAGACTACGTGATCTTAAACGCTGTGGAAGGCTCTTCAGATACTGGCATGTTTTACGTGAAAACGTTGGTACTGGGCTGCTGGAATTTTGGTTGGATGAAAGCTTGCCTTCCTGGCTTAGCTTTAGCCCGATGGCTGGCAATGTGAATAGTGGCGATAGTCTGCAGGTCACCGTCCAGGCCGATGGCACAAATCTGGGAGTAGGTAGCTACAATCATTATTGCGATATATCCAGCAATGATCTATGGGCACATAATACTGGTGTAAGTACCACTTTTCATGTAAGCTCCCTGCCTCTGGTAGCGGATTTCCATGCCGATATCCTGACAGGACACCCTTCATTTCATGTAAGTTTTACCGACGATAGTCGCACCGATCCTGCTCATACCTGGTCAACTATTAACTCCTGGAAATGGGATTTTAACAACGATGGGGTATTTGATTCCTTTGTGCAAAACCCCAGTTATGAGTACACCACTCCGGGAGTATATAGCGTCCGGTTGGTAATTCGCACAAACACTGGAGCAGTATCTTCAAAATTGCGCACAGATTACATTAACATGATAAACAATCCCCCTGAGGCGATAGATTCTTTGCATACGATTACTATGGAGGAAGACACGCAATGGGGACCAGAATATATCATGGGTTTATTCAACGATCCTGATAACGACCCTCTTACCCTTTCCTGTGATGGAAGTGAGCATTTGACTGCTACGGTATCATATCAATTCCTGACCCTTATCCCTGCTCCGGATTGGCATGGCACGGAAACGATAACCATCATAGCCTCAGACCCATTTGGGGAAAGTGTGCAGCATGAGATTGAGGTAACCGTTACCCCAGTAAATGATGCCCCTGTTTTGAGTATTCCTGAAGATCTGTATTTTATACGTAACTCGGTCTATATAGTAGATTTTGCGCCCTATATAGACGATCCTGATAATCCCGATGAAGAGCTATCATTGCAGATTATGCCCGTGCCACCTGAAGGGGATATCAACTTTGTCTATACGCCAATTGACGTAGCTAACACGGTGGGACAGCTTACGGTGGCTTTCTCTTCGCCTTCACAAATCGCAAGCTCAGCTACTTTTTCGATAGCTGTGAACGATAATATGGGACGCCTCATTGCCACTACTACCTTCACTATGCATGTATTAGAGCAATTCACTCCAGATATTGAGATAGGGGACAGTTATGAGTTTGCAGGGCAAACCGTGGCCTTCACCGATGTAACTTTGGGTAATCCAGATCATTGGTTATGGGAATTCGGTGATGGAAGCAGCTCTGAGCTAAGGAACCCTGAACATCAATACCTGGTATCGGGAACTTACGACATCCGTCTGACCCTTGGCAACAGCCAGGTTCCAGAAGAAGACCGGATGGTTTTTATTCCCGGTATGATCACTCTGAGCGGAACCGCTGTAACGGTTACCGATATCCCGGATACCTGGACTGTTTTAGGGTCTCCATACAATCTTTTCGGCGATGTGGTAATCGATAGCACAGCAACCGTCACAGTGGAAGATGACGTTGTAGTAAACCTGTTTAGTGAGGCCCCCCTGCATGTGCGTGGAGCGATTTTGGCCAATGGAGTGAGATTTCAACCTCAATCAGGCAGCGGAAGATGGGGCGGTATTAAGTTTAGCGGGTCTGGCCTGCGGGAGCCAAGCTCTTTAGCAAACTGCCAGATAATCGATGCCATTGTTCCGGTGGATATTGCTACTCAAAGCCCCGTGCTTAGTAATCTCTATATAGCCGTATCCGATACTACTGCTCTGGCGGATGGTGAGGCCATCAAGATTTTTGAAAGTTCCTGCCAGATCAGCGATGCAGAAATCTTAAACTATAGAGCTGGCATCACTGTGGACGGACATGGCCCCAGCCGCGCTACACCCACCTTAAGCAATATCCGGGTGCGAAATTCCAGCAATACCCAGCGCACCGAAGATCATGACACCATAGGGGTTACTCTGAAAAGCTTCGCTACGGTAGATAGCCTGGAAGTGGATAACTGCTCCACCGGAATAATAATAGGTTCAGACAATGAGACCTATAGCAGCACTCCCACTCTTAGCAATATCCGGGTGCGCAATAGCAGTAATACGCAGCGCACCGTCTTACAGGGAACCGGCATCTTGATAACAGGCAATGCGGCTCCCAATCTTACTGATGTGAATGTATCGGAAGTGGCAAATGGGATAGTGATAGATGATATCACCTCTATGCGTGCTACCCCCACCTTAACCAATATTCGGGTTCGTAATAGCTCAAATACCACGCGGAGTATTACAAACGGATTGATTATCCGCAATACTCCCAATGTGCTTATAACCGATGCCTGGTTCGACGATTTTGCCACCGGAATCAGCATTGAAGCGGATAACCGGGCTGCAAGCACCCCAACTCTGGTCAATATCAGAGTTCGCAATTCCAGCAATACTCAGAGAACTGAAACCTGCGGCATCAAAATCACCGGCTCGGTTAATGCCAGTATGGATGATGTGGAAATAGAAGACTATATGAACGGCCTCAGCTATACCATGACTAATCACACCCGCGCGGCTGAAACTGTGACCCTAAGCAATATCCGGGTACGTAATAGCAGCAATACCCAGCGCCAGGTCTCTACCGGAGCAGAGTTTTCCGGAGTGGAGGATCTGAGAATCACGGATATGCAGATCGATGACTATAGCGTGGGACTCAAGATCAGCGCTTCCGATACCCGCGCAACGGCTACTCCCACCCTTGTCAACATCAGAGTCCGAAACTCCAGCAATACTCAACGTGAAGAAAACACTAGTATCTTTTTGGGCCAAGGGGTACGGGGAAGCATGCAAGACTCTGTGGTGGAAGAAGCTACCATTGGCATCCTGATAGCCGAGGGTAATCAAACTGTATTGGAAAACAATCAGATAATAAACTGCAAAACTGGTTTGCGGGCAACAGGTACAAATCCTCTACCGCTTCGCAAGCAGCTTTTCGCGATGGAAGACGCATATCTGCTGGAGTTTCCTGGCGAAGATTACTGTGCTTTTGAGCTCTACGGAGCTGGCCCCTGGTCGCTGTATCAGAATACTATATCTGGATATGCAAAGGGAGTGAAAGCTACTAATGCAAATGTAAACTTCCACACGAATATCTTGTGGACCACAGGGCAGGAGCTTACTCCTTTTGTGAATAACTCTAGCACTATCCAAAGCAGATACAATAACATATATCGCTCAGAAGGCCTGCATCCCGGGATTGGTAATATCAATAGTGACCCACTGTTTGCACTGCCTGCAGAAAGAAATTTCAGCTTGAACCGAAACAGCCCCTGTATAGATGCCGGTAATCCTGAAATGGCTTTCGATGCCGATGGAACTATTGCCGATATGGGTTACCTCGCCTATCTGCATAGCGCTTCTGCAGTTCCCAGCACCCGTTTTGTGGTTGTAGGTTCTCAGGTTGATTTTACCAATATCTCCTGTGGACACGATTTTGCTGATACGCAGATTGAGTGGGACATTGGCAATGATGCCAGTATTGAGGGAACAGACTATAACTTCAGCTATATCTTTGATAACCCCGGGCTTTATGATCTGCGCTTGCGTATGCAGAGCGGAGATTTGATCGATGAAAAAGCGTATCCGGGGATGATAGCAGTTAGCAGTGACCAGCTTCTTGCTCCTCAAAACCCTGCTCTGACCAGAAATGGAAATGACATAGTATTTACCTGGGATGCAGTCTCACAGACCGTAGAAGGTATTCCTTACGTGGTGCCATTTTACCTGATCTATAAATCAGATAGTCCCGATGGATTCTATCACTATACCGGATTTACTATCGGTTCAGAAACATCTTTTACAGATCATGATGCCGCGCTGGATTCCAAAGCTTTTTATCTGGTGCTTGGCTATACGGGTACTAGAGCCGAGATGCTGAACTTTGTAGAAACAAATACCATGATTTCAAGAAAGGGAGTAAGGCTATTAAAACGGGAATAATCCCCAAGCTGGTCCTATCCCTGCCAGATTTGGAGAATGGCTCTCTGCCTTTATGCCAGGAGTTTTCGGGAGCCATTCTCTTTCTGGATGTTTGTAACTTCACCAAAACTACCGAGTTTGCCCATACCAAGGGGCGTTATGGTATAGAGATCATTACCAGTGGACTGAACAATTACTTTGAGCAGCTCAATCAATTGATTTCTCCAGAAGGAGGAGAGATCCTTAAGTATGGCGGAGATAGCTGCCTGGCTGTCTTCCCCGACCTGTATAATCCCGAAAGGATCAGAGCCCTGGGCGATAATATACAAACCATGATAGCAGAGCTGGATATTGCTTATCAGGAGAGATTCGGCTTTGGGCTTGCAGTTCATGGCGGTTTTACACTGGGAAGCTTCAAACTGCATATTGTAGGAAGCAGAAGCTATCATTTGGATTACTTTCCGTCCTCATTAGAGCTTTCCAGGCTCTATCTTGAAATGGATGCCAGGCGTTGTGAAAATCTGCTCTATAACTTTCCCGATAGCCAGCCTATCAAAGCTCAACCCAGCAGAGTATCCTCGCATAGCTGCGATGAAGAGGAGTTTTTACCAGATCAAGTAGTAAAAAAGCTGAACGAAGAGGATGTACCTGCCGAGCTGCGCAATGCTGCAGTGATCTTTGTGCAGCTGAGCAGCAAAACTGGCGAAGAAATCCTCCTGGCAGATTACCAGCATTTTTTCATTCGCGTTCAGCGCTGGGTGTATGAATTCGGGGGAGTGATAAATAAGATTGACTTCACCGAGAAGGGTTATCTGCTCTTGATTCTCTTTGGCGTGCCGGAAGTTCATGCAGACGATACTGCGCGTGCCTTTCTGTGTGCCTTGCGCATTGTCCAGATCCCCTCAGCCGCAGTTCAATGCCGGATTGGGATTACTTACAGTAACATATATTGTGGCATTATAGGAGCTTCATCTCGCTACGAATACGGGATTATCGGAAATGCAGTGAATACCGCAGCGCGCTTGATGAGCTATGCCAAACCCGGTCAGATCATCTTGAGCAAAGAAATCATCCCGGCCATTGCTTCCCGATTTGCCACCACTTATCTGGAAAGCACAATGGTGAAGGGTATCAAAGAGCCTATCGAGATTTTCTTGCTGGAGGGTGAGAGGCCAGAGCACTGGGCAGTATATAAGGACAAATATTCCGGCTTACCCAGCCTGATCTCTGCAAAAGACGAAGCTGTAATCGACAGCTTCCTGTCAAAAGATGAGGCACGTGCGCTTTGCATTATGGGTGCTCAGGGCACCGGAAAATCCTTCCTGGTCTGGCAAATCTACTCCCGCGAGGCTGAACTCTCAAAATCAAAAGATGAGCCTGCAAAAGCAGAGATAGTATCGGTGGGACGCCGAGTCAAGGCTTTCAGGCTGGAGTTTTTCTTCAAGCTCTTGCGTCACAAATTGGGAATCAACTCTGTCAAAAAAGAGTTTTCCACTATCAATGAATATGCCCGCAGCCATCATTTAGACTGGAATCAGAGCTTGATAGAACGTTACATTTTTGGAAAACAGAGTTCTAAAGGTACTGGAAAGGGGATGCATCATGGAGCTGCCTTGGGGATGAATGAAACTGAACTGGCCATCTCTTTGCTTACCGGTTTATGCTATGAGTTTTTTGCTGATTGCAAGCTTTTGTTACTGGACAATATTGATTATTACGATGCAGAATCCCTGGTTATCATTAACCGCCTTATTACCTTGTTCCTGGCTGCGGGTCGTAAAGTGGTTTACACCTGTCAGGAAGAGCTTTCAGTTCCGATTCCGGAAGGTTTTGCTTTCACGGCTATCAAGCTTAATCTTTTCAGCAGAGCACAATCTGAAGCTATGATCACCAGGCTTCTGCCTATGGTCACAGGCCAGGCTCAGCGTAGGCTGCACAATATCAGCGACGGCAATCCTCAGTTCCTGATCGCGCTTTTATTGCAGATAACAAGCTGTTTTGATAGCGCTGATGACCTCATCGGTGAGGATACCCTTCAGGACTTACAAGATCAGGGCCTGATTCCTCCGAGCCTGGAAAACCTATTGATGGCAGAATATCAGTGCCTGGATGCAGCTTCCCGTCATTTGTTGAAATGTGCGGCTATCTATGGCGATGCTTTCAGGATAAGCGACTTGGACCAGATATTCTCTTTTGATCCCGGACATGATATCCCCAAGATCTGCGAAGAACTGGCAGAACAAAACGTACTGGAATCCAGAAAAGAGCCGCCCGATCCGGTGTATTCCTTCTCTAATCGTTTGATGTTGGATAGTATCTACAGGAGTGTGCTCTTAAGCGAAAAACGTAGCCTGCATCTGCAAATCGCCCAGGCTTTTGTATCCCATACTGAAGCGCAGGATGAGCTCTTGCAGAGCATTGTGCACCACTATTTGCAGGCCGGGGATCTGGAAGGGATACTTTACTACAGCGAGCTGTCAGCCAGGAAGTTCTTTGCTTCCGGAGCCTGGGTGAGCAGCAGGTACTATTATCAAATCCTGGCAGAACACAGCTCTGATGCGGATATCAAAATTCAGGCCGAGTTAAAACTGATTGAGTTATGTCTGATCCAGGCTGATAATATCCAGGCGAAAGAGCTATTGGATGGTCTGCCAGACGCTCTGGGCAAATATACCGAAACTGCCATATATCTGAAGACTGTATATCTGAACAACATCGCCGATTACCTCGGCTTGCAGAGCTATCTTGAGCAGGTCTTACCATCCCTGAAAGACCAAAATCTGAGACCTCTGATCTATGTTTTCTACCTGGAAGCTCAGCTCTTTACCATGCAGATCAAGGAGTTCTTTGCAGCTGCCAAGGCTGAATATCCCAAGCTGCGCAAAAACCCTGTAGCCCAGAACCGCCTGGCGGGAGTAATTGCTCAAGCCTACATGAATCAGGGCGATTACGCTCTGGCAGAGCATTACTATAGTGAAAAGCTAAAACTTGCCACCTCTCTGAACGATGGACTGGGAATGCGCATTGCCACAAATGGTCTGGGCGGAGCACTATCACGCATGGGGAAGAAGCAGGAGGCTATGGAAAAGTATCAACAAGCCCTGGAGATCGCTGAAAGCATCGGGGATAGGAATGGTTACTCAAAGGTGCTGCTGAATCTGGGTGTTTATTACCGGAACGAAATGGATTATGATAGGGCACTGGAATGCTATCAGAAGAGCTTGCTGCTTGCTTCCCGGATCGGAAATCTGATGCAGGAGTCTATTATCTTGTATGATATGGGTGAATTGTTGGTCTATCAAGATGAGCTTGAGGCTGCATTACCACTGTTTCAGCAGTCTCTGAGCATCGCCAAAAGGATAAACGATTTTTCCGGAATCTCTTTTTGCAACGATGCCATAGGGGATATGCACTTTAAACGGGAAGAATATCAGAAAGCCGAAGAAACTTACCTTGCCAACCTTGAGCTTCAGAAGAAGATCCACGATCAGGAAGGTATAGCTCACACTTGGGGCAATCTGGGCAATTGCGCTAAAGTGAAAAAAGACTATCCTCTGGCGCGTAAGTATTACTATATGCAGTTCAATCTACTAACCAGGGTGCAGGATTGGGATGGCGCAGGCAGAGCAAGATTCAATCTGGGGATGATCAACCGCGAACAGGGCTATTTGAAACGCGCCCTGCACCAGCTAAAGATAGCCAGAAAACTCTTTGAACGCTGCGAGGCCAAGCACTATTTACAAATCTGCGATGAGCAGGAACGGGAGTTATTGGATTTGCTTGCGTAGTAGAGTGTAAAATTCTCTCTGGCGGAATCTGCGGCTGCTTTTCAGACTTTGAGGACTGCAAAATATGCTTGTGCAGCATCTAAGCCAAGGCACTTCCAATCAGTTTTGTTGTTTTATGGGATAGAGAGAAAGGGCAGACATCATATTTTCCTTGCCAAAATAAGCCAAATAAAATCTATGGTATTCATCCGGTCGGGATGTGGCGCAGCCCGGGTAGCGCACTTGAATGGGGTTCAAGGAGTCGCAGGTTCAAATCCTGTCATCCCGACCAAACTTTATTAGTGACCGAGAGGTCACTTTTTTACAGGGGCGAGAAATATCGCATTCCCACCTTGCAAATCACACTCTTAGTATCTCTTGCAGGAAACACAGCTATCTCTTTGTCAAATAAAACGTTTGCTCTATCTTTATCCTCTGCTTAGGGCAGCATAAAACTCAAACAGGAAAAAAGGGCTTTACAAAAAAGCGGGAATTAGGTCTTTGGAAAGAAAAATACATTCTGGAGTGATTTCATGAAGAAATACGGTTTTGACTTTCCTGAAAGCCTGCGTAAGACCTTTCTTTTCGACCTGGAAGAAAATTGGTATCTTCCCCTTTATGCAGAGCGCAAAGGCATCCCTTTGCAGAGTATCAAACGCAGCAATTTCGGTCAGTACAATATGGCGGTAAACTATCTAAGCTCGGTCTTGGAAGAAGCTGCCGCGGTGAACAAAGTGGCGGTATATAATATCGATCACATGGCGCAGATCCGGGTCTGGGGCAAAGATGCAGCCGCGCTCTTAAACAGATCCTTGGGAGCCAACTTCTTGGATATGAAAATAGGCAGCTGCAAGTATACCCTGCTGCTCAATGAAGCCGGCGGAGTGCAGGATGATATGATCCTGATGCGGACTTCGGAAGAAGAATTTATCCTGGTGATCAATGCCGGACACGATATCACAGACGAAGTGGAGATCGACGGCGAAAAAGTAAGCATGATTGCCGACATCGACCGGATCATGAGAACCAAGAAAAGTGGGGAAGACGTGGAAGCTGAAGACATCTCGGATCAGCTGGTTAAGGTGGATATCCAGGGCCCGCTATCTTACAAAGTGATCAAAGAAGTCTTTGGAGCGCAGGTGCTAAGAAACCGTGCTAAGCCTGAAAAGAACATGAGTTTCTTTACCTTTAACGAGTTTGAACGGGATTCACATAAGTATTACATCAGCCGCACCGGATATACAAACCGCTGGGGTTGGGAGCTTTATATCCCCGCAGCCAATGCCGAGCAGGATTTTAAGCAGATCGTGACCAAAGCTTTGGACTTGGGCGGTCTCCTGGTAGGCTTGGGCGGAAGAGACGAAAATCGCATCTCTGCCGGAGCCTTTGGCCTGCCGCTGATGGGCAATGAATATGATCCGGAGCACAATCCCATCAATAGCCCCCTGTATGATGCCGCCATCGATATGAGCAAGGAAGATTTTGTGGGCAAAGCCGCTCTGCAAAAGGCCCTGGATCAGGGAGTAAGTAAACGCTTGAACATCATCATCACCGAAGGCATAGTTACTTCTCGCGGAGTGTATCGGGATGGCAAACGCATTGGTAGCGTGAGCTCCAGCATCAACTCCCCGAATCTCAGCCATGAGCAACGCCTGGCTATAGGCTCCAAACGCAAAAACGTCAACGATCCTGAAGGAACCGCGGCGATTGGTATGGCCTGGCTCTATGAAAATCAATTTGAAACCGACGCCGAAGGCAAAGACATTGTTTCTGACGGCGATAACCCCGTGCGCATCCCGGTGGAATTTTATCGGGAAGACGAAGCGCAAAAGCCCATTGGCCGCAGCATGCTCGGATATCTCACCCAGGAAGGGATCACTCCGGCTACAGCAGCTAAAGCCTTGAAAAACATCGAAAACCTATAAATAACAAATGCGGCTCCCCCAAAAAGGGAGCCGCAGCTTTCTGATTTTCCCAAAAGATAGGAGCAGGAATGATATCAGTACACAATCTGGTGAAAGCATTTCCCCAAAAAGATGGGAATGCTTTCTATGCCGTGAATGACGTCTCTTTTAATGCCGATGATGGTGAGATAGTCTGCCTCTTAGGCGTAAACGGAGCCGGGAAGACCACGACCATGAGAGTGCTTTCCACGGTCTTTAAACCCACCAGCGGAACAGCTGAGATACAGGGCTGGGACATCAGGACTCATCCGCAAGAGGTGAGGAACAACCTTGGCTTTCTCACAGGAGATACCGGACTCTACAATCGCCTGCGCGTGCATGAATTTATCCG
>JALNWR010000001.1 GCA_023230795.1 Candidatus Cloacimonadota bacterium | reverse complement strand
TCTCTATGATTCTGCAGATGAACATATTTATATTTCTGGTGATCAGGATATCAATGTTTGCCTGGGTGCGGGAGATGGGAAACTTCTTCAAATGTGCTCCAGTTTGCCAGCAAGCGTTACCGGTGATGCAGATGTGAAAAGTATCGCTTATCTATCTGGTTCGATCACCATTGATCAAGGTGCAGTAGTTACCATTCATCCAGGAACCGAAACTAGGATTTTCGCTCATTCCACCATATTGGTGAAGGGTGGCTCAACTCTGAGTATCAGCGGTACCGTGGAGATCGCAGATAGTGTGTCGATCATAGTGGAAGACGGAAGCGCTATTGTATTCAACAATGCTACCTGTAATTGGGGTGATAATTCTATTTTGCTGGTGGATGATTCTGGTATCACAGCTACCAACACTATCCTTAAGAAAACAGATGATGGTGAAACTTGGCAAGGAATGCGGATATCAAATGCCGGGATAGTGACTATGACTAATACTACAATCTCTGGGGCTGACTATAATGAGGTGCTAGGTTCCCAAGTGCTGCTTGCCGATTGCCTATTCAATGTTCCAACAAATGGAGTTGGATTATCGATTGCAAACAAACTACCAGGCCAAAGTATCAGAATTACCGCGTCAACCGACAACAAGGGTTTTTATGGCGCAGGGACAGATAATATTGGATTGTACTATGATAATCCCTATGCCAACCTATTCTTACATGGTGTAGTATTCGAAGATCTGTGGTTAGGATTAGCGAATGGATCAAACCCAGCCTTGGGAGACACCATTCGATACTGCCACTTCAACAAGAACAGCACTGGGATGCATTTTATAGGACTTCAGTATTCGCCTTTAATCCGAAACTGTACTTTCTTTAAGAATGACTTGGGGGCGTATTTTGAAGTGACCTCTCCCAAGGTTGTGGAATGCGATTTTACAAGTTGCGATATTGGTATCCGCACAGAGCTATCAACTGCCCAATCTGGAGGAATCTTCGATTCTACCTTCAGTTTGGGAGATATTGGGATTGAAAGCAGAGGTTCAAACCAACGGGTTGCCTATAACAAATTCTACACAGATACAGGAATCCTGAATCATGCCGGCTCGATATTGAATATGGGAAATGCAGCTAAAAACCTGTATCAGGCAGAATATGAAAATCTGAAGTTCCAAGATACGTCTTCGTACACAGCCCGAGTCCAGCTGTATGGAGGCCATAATGATTTCTACCATAAGAATCCTGGTCCCTTCAATCTAAGTTTGGATTTTCATTTCGATGCAAACTGGGACGTTGGTGGTCTATTTAAAAGTCCCATTAATGCCAGTTACAATTGGTTTGAGGACAGTGTTGCAAAAATAAGCAGTCCTGGCACACCTTCAGATTACGCCTACTGCAATTATTACGATCCTTCGCCAAACGTTTACTTGGAAAATAACGAAAGGATGGCTCAGGCTATGAGTGCGGAACTAGCCGGGAATTACCTGACCGCCAATGATACGTATAAAACGATTCTGAATGAGAATGAGATCAGCGAAGCTGAATTGTTGTATGACGCCCTTGATGCCTATTACCGTACTGCTGATCAAGCTGGCGTTACACTCACCGGAACAGAATCCTACTTATTGGCCAAGATTGCTCAATACGATACTGATAATCCCATTCTTACCAAGTACTTGCAGGATTATCTGATTAAAAACTGTCTGCAAGCCGAAGCCTTTCAAACAGCTATTGACTTGCTTGAGCTGAGAATCCTTAATGCAGAAAGTCCCGTTGATTCTCTCCACGCTGTGATGAATCTGGAGATTGTGCTGCAATTGGCTGCCATGAGCGAAAATAAGAAGCCCATCAGCACCAAATACACTCAATACATCTATCCCGATAGGAATGTGTTCAAAGCAAAACACCAGGAGCACTGGGATCTGCTTGATGAATTGCTGAATGGAACTGAAGAAGATATGATTCCGATTCCCAATAAAGCCCTCATCAGTTCAAACTACCCAAATCCCTTCAATCCCAGCACGACGATCGCGTTCAGCATACCTAAGGATGGCTTGGTTAAGGTTGGCATTTACAACGTGAAAGGCCAAAAGGTAAAAGATCTATGCGATTCTGAAATGCTACGTGGATTCCACAAAGTAGTGTGGGATGGCAAAGACAAGCACCAGCGTGACGTAAGCTCTGGAATATACTTCGTGAAAATGCAAGCATCCGGAGCCATACCAACCAGGAAGATAATGCTAATGAAATAGGGATCACATTGCCATATTGAGCCCGATCTGATAAATCGGGCTCAATTTCTTTTACAGAATAGAGCTTGTCGTCCTGCACTTCCAATGAAACGGCGGAAACGGAGTATGCGCTCCGGAGACACCTACCGGGTTCATCTCCGAGTCATATTCGATCTGATCGTCTTTGATCCAAGGTGCCAGAGCTTTGATGTAATCCCGGGCATCATCCAGGCTGTTTGATTTCGTATTCAGAGCCATGAGATTGTCCATTACTTCGATTGCATCGTTTAGCGGATAGACCCTATCTTGGGCAGCCAATGCCCGGCATATGTCACTAGTGCGATCATCCAGGATCACTACGAGCTTGTAATATCTGGCTTTGGCTTTCTTGTAACCCTGTAACCTTCCGAACTCTCGTATTCTCAGGGCTGTATGCTCTGCCAGTCCTTGCCAGTAGTGTGATGAGCGGTTGGCGAGATCATTGAACTGGTCTTTGAGGGTATCGGCAAGCATCTCCTTGGTATAGCCCTGCTCTATTGCCTTGGAGAGGGTGTCTGCGAAGTTCTGCCTGACATCAGCTTCAAAGTGATTCCCGATCCAGAACAACTGCTGCTTCTGAATGGTGGATGAGAGATGCTGGTCTTCAATGCCCCAGAGCCCGATGCTGGTCTTGGTTGGAGCTTGTACTTGGGTGTCCTTGAGTCCAAACCGCACACAGCGGTCTATTAACGCTTTGGTGGGCTCATTGACCAGTGCTGCGAAGTCATCTCCCAACTGGGTATTAATGATGCCCATAAGCTTATCTATGGAGTCCTTGTTGATCTTCTCGGCTCTCGGCATGTCACTTAGCATCTGGATGGCAAGCCGGGTTGCATCTCTGATCTCAGTTTTCCAAGAATTATTCAGGACCCGGTAGTACTCCAGCATTAGCTGATCATAGTAGTTCATTAGAAGGAGAATCTCCGGACTTTCACTCTGTTCCTGCCTATATCATATTCAGAGAAACGCTCCAGACATCCAGCCAAGGCATCACAGCCATCGATATAGCCATCAGGATAGGTGAGGAACTGACTTATGAGAGTTGGTGTGTCCTGTCCCTCCGGAAACAGAATCTTGGCAGTTTCGATGATGGTTTCAGTGCGTTCTATACGCAGGTTCTTGTTGTCCTTGTTATCGATCCGCTTGATTCTGTGAGATATCGGTGGCAGATGGTTATCAGTAGCCCACCTGTCGAAGTCAGCAAGGATGCGAGCTTGTCCGTAGGTGGTTTCACAGGCAGCTCTGGCTTTGACTCGGTAGATTCTATCTAACTCCTGATAGGCATCATAATAGTATCTGAAGAACTTGGTATTCTCAGTCTGACGTATCCAGACATGAAGCACGTAGAATCTGTTACCATCATAGCCAATAGAGATAACAGCTTTATAGCAGCCCTTCTCTCCCCAAGCAGGATCGGCATAGAGCCAGACACGCTTCATCTGGGATGGTTCAGGTAGTGTTCTATACTTGGTGAACCAGTGGTTCTTGAAGATGTTACCTTCGATTACCGACTGTCCGAGCATCTCCCTCTGATAACCGGTATGCCCAAACTTGGCTCGCAGGTTTGGCAGAGTGGCAGTAGGGTATTGCTCCTCCCAGATGGACTTGCCCTGCATATCTTCAAGAGAGAAGCGCAATATCGCCTTTTGGTGCGTCTTTAATACAATCTGGTAGGTAACGTCTAATTCTGGATTATCTGCTCGCATTTCGCCTAATATGAGCTCCTGAAACTGGCAGATGGAGTAATTGGGATGTACCAGGTTACCGAGCCAGACGATCTTGCCATTGCCCTCCGGTGAGAGAGCTCCGGCAAGCTCTTGGGTGATCTTCTCCATGCGTCTCTTGCCGATGGACTGGTTGCCCATGTTCTCTTCTTTGTCGATATCATCGCATACGATCAGTCCGGGCCGCTTGGCAGTCTTGGGATTGATAGTACCTCTATGGGACTGCTTGATACTTCTGGCTCTGATCCTGGCTTTATTCTTGAGATAGAAGTCCAGATCAAAGGCATCAACCGGCTGCAGCTCAGGATAGTCCATAGTGAGTCGCTTATTGTTCTGCAGTTCATGTAAAGTAAACGCTGTGCGCTCCTGTGCCAGATCTACGTCAGCAGCAGTATGGATCACGTAGCGTTCACCTCGGATTATCCTCCAGATGGGATAGACCACTCCCATTAGTACCGTTTTGCCCAGCCCACGAAAACCTGTGATTCCGATGATGCCTGAGCCCTTATCAGTCACATCGAACATAGTCTCATGTGCTGGGCAAAATGGTAGTAGGAAGATATGCGGGAAATAGGTATGACAGAAGAACGAGAAGGCATCCCAACCCTCGGCTGTGGTTCGTCTTATCCTCTCAGTCTTGGCTTCAGGATTATCGTATATAAAAGGCAAGACGGAGATCGTTTTTGAAGCGATCTCCGCCAATGCCTTGTTATGTCGCTGAATGAACTTCTTAGACATAACCGGGACTTGGAGGGTAACCATGAAAGTGCGGAGCCGGAGGCGACGGCTCCGCTTGGCAGGTTTGGGTTGGAGGGTAGGCTTGTTTGGAGGCAACCATGTCCGTGGCTGTATAATTATCCATTTCTAACTCTTAAGTACTCGGCAAGGTCAAGAACTATACCCTGGAACTGTTTGAGCATAGTCTCATGCCCTTTCTCGATCATAAAGTCGGTAACCTGATCCAGGAAGCGCACGATATAGTCGTTCAGCTCCTTGGCAGGTTCACTATCTTTCTGGTTCTGTTTGATTAAGCTTACGAGGCTCTGTAATGCTGTGTCTGCAGGATTCTTAGCATACTCACGTAATGCTTGGATGAGTGCCTTCTTACGGGCTAAGCTGATCTCATGGTCAAGCTTCCGCTCTTCCTTGAATAGCTCATCCCACTTACCACTCTTGATCCACTTGCGGACGGTGATATCGGAAACACCGAAGATCACCGCCAGCTCGAGTGGATCGGTCTTACCATTCAGATAAGCATCTTTGCAGTTGCCCCGCTTGATACGGAACTCTATTGCATTACTCATATTCCGGGCGAACCTTATGCTTGAGCAGGTATTCGTTTAAGTCTTTCCCGGCACAGCGTAACTGTCCGTTCTCTTTGGTGCGGAAGGCAGGCAGAGGGTCGCCAATGACCCGTATCCAGCGGTAAACACTGGAACGGTCAACCCGGAGGATATCTGCTATCTCATCCGTGCGGTAGTTGCGGTCGTCATTAAAGATACTCATCGTTTCTATTACCTCTGCTGTATTGGTATTCATAGGTGCCATTAATCATTCTCCTGTATTTCTATCAAATCGGTTTGTATGACGCTACCACTCTTTCTTAGTTTAGAGTGCGGTGAAGTTGAGGACGATCATCTTGTATTCGCCATGTTCATCTCTTGCGTAGAAAGACACATACTGTTTAGTCGAGACTACCATGATGGCTTTATCGATCAGTTCCATCGCTTCTTTCCAGATCGGGTCTTTGATGTTGTACTTACGCAGGGCAAGAATACGGAACTTAGCAATCTGGCCTTTCTTGTCGACTTGGAAGGCTTCGTTAATGATCGCACGTAGATTAACGTTGGAGTCTGTTGTCCAGGCTTTGATGCACTCATCGATCTTCTGCTTAGCAAGCTGCAACTCCAGTCCGAATTCAATGCGTTCTTTGAAGCGGATTTCGATCTTGTACTTACCATCGAAGCTGGTGAACCCAGCATTACCTTTCCATGCCAAACCGCTCTTCTTGGCTACAAACTCAAGATAGCCTTCGATCTCGGCATAGAGTTTGATCTTGTCGGATATTATGCGCTTCTGAAGCCGGATTACCCGATCAAGGGTGTTATTAACTACGCTATCCTGTTTGAGCATCTCGGATTTGATTACAGAGACCGGGATGGCTCGACCTTGTGCGTCAATCTTGGTGCGTTCTGCTGTCGTTTTCGCTTTGGGTGTGGTTTGATTTTCCATTAGAGTTCTCCTTAGGATGATTTTCTGTTCTATCTGTTAAATTATCATTTTCGTGTTGTGATGCCTGCTTCTTGATATAGTTCTGAAGCATGGCGATAATAGCTCTGCGTTCCGGTTTGCTGAGTAGATTCCAGTGGCTCTTTTTGTAATGAATGATCATGAATGCCCTGAGATCGGGATCAGTCCAAGCGGCTTGTTTCATGAGTGAGAACATGTATTTGCCCTGCTTATCGTAGGTGAATTCATAGGGACGCCCATGCTTCCGATAACTGATCATGATTGACTTCAGCTCAAGGAGACGCTCTTCCGGCAGTACCGAGAGCGATTCACCAAAACCAAGACCATTCATGATGAACTTGAATCCATCCGGGGGCCAGTGGAACTTCTTGACCCGGAGGGCATGGATTTGTTGCCGTAGTTGTCGTTCCCGTAGTTCCTGTTCCATAGAATGTCTCCTAAATCAGCTATTGGTTATTGTTACGGCTTCTTAAGTATGCTTGAAAGTCATGGTCACTGATCCAACCAGACTTCAGATAATCGTTCCAGGCTTGGATGAACGCTTCTTTCTTTGCTTTCTCTTGTTGAAACTCCATCTCCCGGGTTTCCTGTTCAGCTTTCTTTTGGTTACGGATCTGCCGTCTTTTCTCTTTCCTTTCCTCTACAATGCGTTTCTGTAATTCACTTTGAGTGTTTCGCATTCTGGATAGAATACCCGACTCTACACTCATTCCGAGGTCTTGTAGATTGGCTCTCGATCTCAGTTTATAAGTGTTTCCCGACATACTAATTATGCCGATTGATGCCATCGCTTCCATATAAACGAATACCCACTGGCGACTCCGACCAAAGGCATTTGCGATGGCTCGGATCGACTTGAACTGACCCTGATCGATCAGATCAAGGAGAGCACTTGCTGCAACCTGATCGAATCTCCAGTCCCCTTTTTTGTTATACCCTACTACTGGATTATAGCGGTTGTTACGCACATAGATGCCGTCCTCTGGGGAGATCAGCTTGATAGTCTGATCACTATGGAGTTGCTCCAAGATCGGCAGCACCAAGCTGATTTCTTGAGCTGTCATCTCCGCTGCCAATTCTGCTGTAAAGGGATGATTATACAGATTGACGAAGTTCCGGATCAGTTCACTTGGGCTCATAAGGCTGTACTCAAATCAATTGCGGATATTTCGATATCGGGTTGCTTCATTTGCTCTGTCTCGATGATGTACATCACCTTCATGGCTTTACGCATGTTGCCACCGTTATTGAAATCGATCTTCTCGATAACCTCTTCTGTGACTTCCACATCCATTACTTCCCGAGCTACCATGGCGATATCCTGTCTGGATATATATTGGAACTCATAAAAGTAATTGCATCGGTCAAAGTAGTGGGCATTGACCTGTGAGAGCCTATCCCTGGCATTCTGCATTCCCACCAGGATGATCACCGTCAAAGTCTCGTCAACGATGTCCCGGATCGCACCTAAGAGTTTCTCATGCCCAAAGGCGTAATCGATCTCATCAATTACGATTACCGTGTCCTTATGATCTTCCAGGGTACGCAGGATAAGCTTGAGTAGATTATTGGCAGTGCCGCAGGGAATAACCGGACCCATCCTGAACTTTGTGTATAGTGCGGTTAACAATGCCATCATAAAGGCTTTGGGGGTAGTGGTGGATTCCAGCCGCAGGTAAATGTAGCCTCGCTGAAACGCCATCCTTTGCGCATAGGTGCTCTTGCCGAGTCCGGGACAGCCATACAGCATGCCCAGTCCCACCATCTCCATCTTCGGTCTGTTAAGCAGGAAGCGGATGCAGGCATCGGCTTCCAGTACATTTCGGATTGCTACCAGTTTGTTCTGTTTCACGGTTCTCCTCCTTTATCTGATCCCCACCCGCTTGAGCATATCCTGAAAGCTCTTATCGGATGCGGTATTGGGTGTTTGAGCTGCCGGATTCACAATCGAGTGTTCCGGGGTGATTGCTATTGGGTTGCTGATCTCAGTATTGATCGGATCAAGTTCAGGCAGATGCTTAACGATCTGCTTCTCCATCGCATGGATGGCTTCATCTCTGCTGGGTTTGGGAGCTTCGATCATGGCAGGCTGCTTGAAGATGGGATTGGCTTCAAGGATTCTGGACTTAAGCGGAGGAGTTAACCTGTCGACTGCTATTTGCGCTTGCTTCACCACCATCCTGGTGCGTTGTTCAGTGCGCCTCTGCAGCTTTTTGATCTCGGTGTATTCTTTCTTGAGTTCCTTAAATGAGGTGGCTTCATCATCAGCCAGTTGCACCATCGGATGCTGGGTACGGCGCAACTCTGCCTGGCAGAGGTATTTGTCATTGGTATCATAGACCAGTATCCATCTGGCATCTCCCAGATCGTAACGGATGATCACGTCTTTGCCGATGTGGTTCATCAGTTCAACATTCCAGTAGAGCAGCTTATCGAGCCGGATGCCATTATTACGGATGCGTTTACGCTCTGCGCTGAGCAGCATGTTGTTGAGCTTGCCAGCTTCGATGATGCGATCTTCGGGTAGCTTTGATGAACTGAATACCTGCCAGGGAGTCTTGCCGTTTAACCCGGAGTGGGGATGCTCACCATAGATGTGTCTTATGTAGTATGCGATCATCTGCATCGTCTCCTCAATTGTGGGAGGGTGCGCCTCGAACAGCTTCTTTGCCCACTTTTCGTTGCGCATCAAGGTCGAGGGTTTATCTGCTATGGATGAGCCCCGGAAGGAAGAGATGAACCGTTCAAACTGATCCTGGAAGGTCCTAAAGAACCGCTCAATCACTTTTGCTTTGGCATTATAGCTCTTGGCGAACACCGCCTTGATCCCCAGTCGGGGGAAGATACCACAGAGTTCCTGCTCCAGATCATGATCTTCCCAGCCCTCATGGAACAGCTTGCTCTTGAAAGCCTTGCCGTTATCCAGATATACTGTTTCTGGTAAGGCACCCCAGTTGAGGAAGCCATTCCTGAAGGCTACCTGGATATGATGGCTGTCCTCGGTAAAGGCAAGTGAGGCACCTACCGGATATCTGCTTGCCCAGTCGAAGACCATGATCATAGTCATGCGTTGGGCTTTGCCGGTCTTAGGATTCATAATATCGAAGGCGAGGTTATGACCATCTGCTACCCAGACATCTCCTACATTCAGGAGACTGGCATCACGGATGATCGTCTTGACGATGGTCTCCGCTACCGCTTTGCTGCCCTTTCTTGCTTGTACCCAGATCGCCTGGTTATTGGCTTCCCAGTCCTTGCTCCATCTGCGTAGCGTTGGTTCACTTGAGGGCGATACCAAGAGATCCCTGCGGGCTGCATCCTTCAAACTTCCCACCGCAGTGGAGATTTTGATGTTGTTGGGATTCAGCAGCAGATTGAGTAGATAGTTCTGTTCTATAAAGGTGACTTTGCGTCCCCTGCTCTGATTCTTGCCCTTATGCAGCAGTGAGTACATATCATGATTGTTTGCCAGATAACGTTCCAGCCAGACTCTTAGAGAGCGTTCACTACGGCTCCCGACAGCTTTATACAAATCAGGGATGAGTGTCCTGTGGTTGTAATCCTCTGTTATCTGTTTCCACTCTTCAGTCCGGGAACTGCATTGCTCCAGGCGGTAAAGGACAGTCGAGCAGAACTGACCATAGAGCTTTGCTTCATTTTCATACTTATAGGGGATATACTCAGGAGGAGTAAGATCGATATAGTCATCTGGATTGCGCTCCAGATAGCGTGGTCCGCAGACTGGAACAGGTTTATCGATACTGCTCCCGCTCTCATGATCATTATCAGAACTCTTATCAATTACAGTACCCTCCGGGCTGGTGATCGTGAACTGCACGGGAGTGATGGTCTGCTTGCTGCCTGTTACCACGTAGCTATGATAGAATTCTGCGTATTCCGAACTGCTTGCTTTATAGAAGCTCATCCGATCCTCCCAATTGCACTTGATCCACCGAAGCATACCCATAGATCAGGGCTCCGGTAATTATCCTGCCATCCACTTCGATCTGCGCTTCCAGATACTCGCTCGGTGTGACACTGCGTGCCTCACAGTCATTGATCTCCATATCGTAGATCTCCGGGTTAGTCAGCACGAAGGTTTTGCTTACATTGCGCTGCCCGGACCTGACCAACTGCTTGTGAGTTAGCATTCGCTGCCCGGTTATGTATCTCCAGACTGTCCGGTTCGAACAGCTCTTGAGTTCAGCCACCCTTTCAATGGTGAGCCAGATTGCCTTAATCATCTCATTGCTCATTCTAAGTCTCGCTATATAGATTCCACTCTGATTAACCGTCGCTGTGACAAATCTGTCCGGTCTGCGTGTCACACCGAGCCTTTTCCTGTTTGTCACACCGACGCTCGGTGTGACATGCCTTAAAACCGTTCTCGTTATTAGCTTTAACTGCTGTGATTCCCGTTTGGGCTTCGGTGTGACACTGGTCACCGCGAGTTTTTTGTCACACTGTGACATTTTCTCCACCTTCTTGCCATGCTCGTAAGTAGTCGCTTTCATAAGCGCCTCCCTCATTTTGTATATGGGTGCTACTGCACGCAATAGCAACAACTTGGGAAGTCCTTTCTGCGAAAACAGGAACTTGGTTTTTTTTCTGAACACTGGCGGAAAAATCCGCCGCCAAATCACACTATGAATTTTTAGTCTTGACATAACGCCGTGGTTATTTAGCGTTGTGCACAGATACATAATGATACCCATACGGTTATTGTCAATGAGAAATTACGCCCTAAGGGGGATAGAATGAATATTATGACGATCGGCGATCGCATCCAAACCCTTATGAAATCAATGAACTTGAAGCAGTGGGAGTTTGCGGAAAAATTTAGTGTTTCAAAGAACTCAGTGATCAGATACAAGACCAACGAGCGTCTTCCCGACCCCGATTTTCTCCTCAAAATGGCAGACGAAAAGGTGAACATCAACTGGGTTTTGAAGGGTGAAGGTCCGATGATGATCCCGGGTCCCTGGGAGCAAGACACTGCCATCAGACGTAACCAGCGATATCAGATCGTGGGTGGTAGACAGCTATTAATTGATGAATTTGGAGATACTTACATTCGCTCTGCAGTTTTCCCGATCTTGGCGGAAATTTCCGCCGGACCCCCTATGGAAGCAGTCGATGATCGTGATTCCCGTAAACAGATTGAAATACCAGATAGTTACATTCCCAGAGGTGCATCCAATTACATGGCCTTCTTGGTTAATGGCGATAGCATGGCTCCGCAGATCAAGAATGCAGATATAGTCCTGATCTACAAGACGATAGACTGGGATACTGCCAATGGTAAGATCTGTGCTGTGCAGGTGGATGGAGGCATCACTCTTAAGCAGGTGAAGTTAGATCACAAAAGGGCTGCACTGGTACTCGACCCTCTCAATTCAGACTTTAATTCTCTTATATTGGACGGAGATCAGACCAGTGACGTTTTTCTGATCGGCACACTCGCTGTCCACCTGCAGCTTTGCTGAAATGCGATAAACTGTTGTAATACAGGAATATCCGAAACCAGTCCAAAATCAGCGCATATTTGCAGAAACGGTGATCAAAAAAGTCCAAAAAAGTCCAAACGTCGCTGTGACACAGTCTAAATCCAGTCCGCTATAACTTGCCACCAATCAAAGCCTTATCCCCACTTGTCACACCGACGCCCATTTGCAGTTTGGGGTGACTCTTTACATTCAAATTTGCCTATGCTCTTATCGCCAAAACTTAGCAGTCTCACTTTTTGATTGACAATTATGCCGTCTTGATTAGATTGTCACTAATTAGCAGTTTACAAGGTGGACTGCTAATAATAAATAACGAGGCGGTAAGCATGAAGAAGAACATAGCACGATTGTTCCACACTCTGGGAGCATTGGTGGATGAGTATATCCTGAATTGTGAGCCGGTATCCTCGCGGATTTTGAACGAAAAGTATATGACGGATATATCCTCAGCCACTTTGAGGCTGGATTTACTGAAGCTGGAGAAGCAGAATTTGATCTCCCAGCCTCATACTTCAGCGGGGCGGATTCCCACCATATCCGGCTACCGCAGATATCTGGAACACATAGCACCGGAGCACAAAAACGTTCGGTATGAGCGTATGGACACCCTGCGGGAGCTATTGGTGCGAAACTACAAAGATACGCCGCGGGCCCTGCACTACATCATGCAGATGCTGGCTCATGAAACAGACCAGTTATCTTTTGTGGCCGAGCCGGAGGTATCCAGCGGATATCTTTCCCGCTTGGAAGTATTTGCCATAGAAGAGCAAAAGCTGCTGTTTCTGATGAGTCTGGATAGCGGTTTGGACAAGACCGTGATCATGAAGTGTGACTATGAGATCAATGAAGTTCAGCTGAAAAAGCTGGTGCGTTATCTTAACGATGAATTGGTGGGGCAGAGGGTATATGAGATATCGAATAAAGTATTGGTAGAGATGAGAGAGCGCAGAGAAAATGAAAGTGATCTCTTAAGTAACTTTCTGTCAGAACTGCACAAGGCTTTTATTGAGATCAGCGATTTCTTTATTCACTATGACGGCAGCATCAAGTTTTTGGAGCAGCCTGAATTTGATTCCAAGGAAGCGATCCTGAACTTCATGAATATGATACAGCGGCAGGATGTACTGCTGAATTCGATGCGCAGAAACGATGAAGGTGATGTAACCATATTGATGGGAGAGGATTTTATCGATCCCAAATGGCATGATTTTGCCTTAATATACGGTAAATATGAAGTTTTTGGCATACCCGGTTATTTGGGTGTGCTCACCCCGCTCCGGGCCGAGTATCGAAAGCTGATACCTCTGATCCGGGATGTTACAAATACGATCACACAGACTACAAGGAAGGGAATGGTCGTGCCCAAGTGGAGTAAAAATGAGTAAAAAACAGCAAAAGGATAAGAAAATGCAGTCGCAGAAAGAAGAGCAAGTGAAGGCAAAGACTAAGATAGAACCAGAGGCAGAAGAAAAGCCTGAGGCTGCTGTGGAGATAATAGACTTTAAAGATAGGTATTTGCGAACCATGGCGGAATTTGAGAATTACCGCAAAAGAACAAATGCCGAGAAGGCGGATTGGATTCGCCACGCTACCAAGGAATTGGCGCTGCATATCTGTGACGTCTTAGACAATTTTGAGCGCGCTTTGCTGCAAGCCAATGCCGAAGACCTGAAAACCCCCTTTATAGAGGGGATGATATTGATCGAAAAGCAATTGGCTACAGCCCTTGAAAAAGAGGGAATCAAGAAGATCGAAGCTTTGGGACGGGAATTTGACCCAGAATATCACGAAGCTTTGGCCCACATTCCCAGTGATTATGAAGAAAATATTGTGGCCGCCATTATTCAAAATGGATACACCATGCACGACAAGGTGATACGTCCGGTGCGAGTGGCGGTCTCAAATGGCAACAAAATGAATACCCAGGAGGATTAAATGGGAAAGATAATTGGAATTGATCTCGGAACCACAAACTCATGTGTGGCAGTAGTAGAAGGCGGGAAACCCGTCGTGATAACAAACGCGGAAGGTGGCAGAACCACCCCCTCCGTAATAGGATTTACTCAAAAAGGTGAAAGGATGGTAGGTCAGCTGGCCAAAAGGCAGGCTGTTACCAATCCCCAAAACACCGTTTTTTCGATCAAGCGCTTTATGGGACGCTCCTATGGCGAAGTGAGCGAAGAGATAAAACAGGTACCGTTCAAAGTGATTTCTGGCATCAAGAATCAAGCGGCGGTGCATATCAGTAATCAAAATAAAGATTTCACTCCGCAAGAAGTAGCCGCGATGGTGCTGGGCAAGATGAAGGAAACCGCAGAAGCCTATCTGGGCACCACGGTTAATGAAGCTGTGATCACAGTTCCGGCTTATTTCAACGACGACCAGCGGCAGGCTACCAAAGATGCCGGACGCATTGCCGGCCTGGAAGTGAAACGCATCATAAACGAGCCTACCGCAGCCGCTTTGGCCTATGGCATGGAAAATAAGAAAGAGCAGAAGGTAGCGGTATATGATCTGGGTGGAGGTACTTTTGATATCTCTATCCTGGATATTTCCAGCGGCGTAGTGGAAGTATTGGCTACCAATGGCGATACTCATCTGGGTGGAGATGATTTTGATCAGCGGGTGATAAACTGGATATTGGAACAGTTCAAGAAGCAGGAAGGGATAGACCTTTCCAAAGACCCCATGGCACTGCAGCGCCTGCGTGAAGCTGCCGAAAAGGCCAAGATCGAGCTTTCCGGAACCCAGACCAGCAATATCAATCTGCCCTTCATCACTGCTGATGCCACCGGGCCTAAGCACCTGAATCTGGACCTTAGTCTGGCAGAATTCAACCGCCTCACCTCAGATTTGGTAGAGCGGACTCTGGGCCCCTGTAAAAAGGCTCTGGCCGATGCCAAACTAAATGCCTCCGATATTCAGGAGATACTGATGGTCGGCGGCAGCACCAGAATCCCCGCAGTGGGCGAAGCCGTAGAAAAGTTCTTTGGCAAAAAGCCAAATCGCAGCCTGAATCCGGATGAAGTGGTGGCTATCGGTGCCGGAATCCAGGGAGCTATCCTCTCCGGTGATGACAACGTATCCGATGTGCTCCTGCTGGACGTAACCCCGCTTTCTCTGGGAATAGAGACTCTGGGCAATATGATGACTACGCTGATTCCCAGAAATACCACCATACCCACCAAAAAGAGCCAGGTATTTTCCACCGCGGCAGACAATCAGACCGCAGTGACCATCCATGTATTGCAGGGTGAAAGACCTATGGCTCCGGATAATAAGAGTCTGGGAAGATTCGATCTGGTGGGAATTCCTTCCGCCCCGCGGGGGATGCCACAGATAGAGGTAACCTTCGATCTGGATGCCAATGGCATTCTGCACGTATCCGCCAAAGACAAGGGCACCGGCAAGGAGCAATCCATACAGATAGACCGCGCCGGCAGCATCAGTTCAGAAGATATTGATCGCATGATCAAGGATGCTGAATTGCACGCTGAAGAAGACAAGAAGCGTCAGGAATTTGTCAGTGCCAAAAACGAGCTGGATACTTTGATCTTCAGCACCGAAAAAAGCCTGGAAGAACATGGCGATAAACTCTCTGAGACCGAGCGCAAAGAACTCGAAGATGAGCTGAAGAGCGCCAAAGAACAGCTTGACAAAGTTGGCGACAAAGCACAGTTGGATCAGATTAAAGAAAATCTGTCCAAAAAGGCTCAGAAACTGGGTGAGATCATCTATGCTAATATGCAGCAGCAGCAAGGACAGGAAGGTGGAGCGGGCTTTGATCCCAATGCCCAGGGCTTCAATCCTGAAGACTTTGCCTCGCAAGGGCAGCAGCAAGAGCAGCCCCAAAGCGATGATGGCCCAATCGATGCAGAATTCGAAGTAATGGACGATAACAACGATAAATAAACATAAACTGATTAGCTCAAACAGCTTTGCCTGTCGGCAAACCCCGCAGGCAAGCTGTTTGGCTATTTGATTCAGAAGATCTATAGCTGCGGCCGGGCCGGGCAGCAGCTATAAAGATCAGCAATATATTTTTCAGGAGAAAAGATGGCGAAACGAGATTATTATGAAATTCTGGGCGTGCCCAAAGACGCAGATGAAGGGGCGATAAAGAAAGCCTACCGCAAGCTGGCAATGCAGTTTCACCCGGATAAAAACCCCGATAACAAGGAAGCAGAAGAGAAATTCAAGGAAGCCAGTGAAGCCTATGAGATTCTCAGCGACAAGGAAAAGCGGCAGCTTTACGACCAATACGGACATGCCGGCATAGAAAATCAATTTGGTGCCGGAGGCTTTTCCTGGGAGAACTTTACCCAACGCAGTGATCTCAACGATATCTTTGGAGATGGCTTCTCTTCCATCTTTGAGAGTCTCTTTGGCGGAGGGTTTGGGGGCGGACGCGGATCATCATCCAGAGCTTCAAATCGCGGAGAGGATTTGCAGATAGAGCTATCCTTATCGCTAAAAGAAATTGCCACAGGCACAGAAAAGAAGATCAAGATCGGCACCAAAGAAGCATGCGACAAGTGTAATGGCACCGGAAGTGCAGACGGGCAAGTGGAGACCTGCTCCCAATGCCGCGGCACAGGCCAGGTGCGCCAGGTGCGTCAATCTCTTTTTGGCCAGATGCAAACCGTGTCCGAATGTCCATCCTGCCGCGGAGAAGGCAAGATCATCAAGAGCAAATGCACCAAATGCTATGGCGAAGGCAGAATGGGCAAGGTCAAAGAGATCACCGTGAAAATCCCCGCAGGAGTAGAAGAAAACCAGTATATCCGGCTCAGAGGACAAGGAAACATGGGCCCACGGGGCGGAACCCGCGGAGACATCCTGGTGCTCATCCATGAAAAGCAGGACGACCTTTTTGAACGGCATGGCAATGACATCCTCATCGAATACCCCATCTCGGTCTCACAGGCGGTTTTGGGAGATGAAATCCTGGTGCCCACCCTTACCGGAAAAGTCAAGATGAAGGTTCCCGCCGGCACCCAAAGCGGCAGACTGTTCCGGCTCAAAGGACAGGGAATCCAGGGGCTGAATACCTATAGCAAGGGCGATGAGATCGTGAAAGTAGTCTTAGTCACACCCACTAAAATCAACAAGGAAGAGACCGAGCTATATACCAGGCTGCGCGAATTTGACAGCAAGCGCGATCTGAAGCCGGGCCGCGGATTCTTCTCAAAATTGAGAGACTACTTTAGCTGAAAATGCCTTCGCAATACTATCCCCAGTTGGATCAAGAGACCCAAATCCTCAGCTTGGATGCCACAGAATTTCACCATCTTGCCCGGGTCAAACGCCTGGCCAAAGATCAAAAGATTCTGATCAATGGCGGGAATGGCTATCTGGCAAAGGCAAGGCTGATGAAGCTGGAAAAGCACAGCGCAGCCCTGGAGATTATTTCCACCGAATTCCACGAGATGCTCCGGCCCCGCTTTGCCATTGCTTTTGCCCTGCTGAAAAATCATCATGATGAGCTGGCTGTGGAAAAGTGCACCGAACTTGGGGCGCAAGATTTCTTTCCGCTAATCACCGGGCGCACCGTGCGGGAGGAGGGCAAAAACACTATTTCCCGCTTTGAAAAGATCGCTCTGGCGGCGATCAAACAGTGCGATAATCCCTGGCTGCCAAAAGTGCATCCGGTCAGGAACTTGGAGACTGCCATCACCGAGATTCAAGGTGCTGGCTATACCCCTGTGTTGTGCTCGGAGCGGGAAGAAGGCCTGTGGCTGCAAGACCTGGATTGCGGGGATGACCTATGCTTTTTGATAGGTCCCGAAGGCGGCTTTACTCAAGAGGAATTTGCCCTGCTCAAAGCTTTACCCGGTATCCGCCTCTCACATCTTGTTACCCGGGCTGAAACGGCCGCGATAGCCATCTCAGCACAGTTTCAGGCTTATCGCAATCGTAACCTGCAATAAATAGCAGTTCGAATTCATCTGCCCTTCCCCAGTATATCGAGCCTCCTCAGTACCGACTCCGAAATCCATTTAATCTGAATCCAGATCAACCTCATTGCATTTCCGGAGTATTACGCACCTTTTCCGCCCAGTCCTTAGCCCGGTTATCTATTTCGGCCAGATCCTCCCTGCTGAAAATCTCCTTTACATTCTCAATCCGGTTCATGGAATCCAAATGGTATTGCCGGGCAGCTATGGTCCACCAAACGTAGGCTTCCAGTTCGCTTTGCTCTGCCCCTCTGCCTTCCCAGCGGGCCAGCCCCAGGTAATACTGAGCTTCTGGGTCGTTACCGTAAGCATTGGAATAAAATACTCTCACAGATTCCTCTGCGTCCAAAGGGTGGAAAGAAGTCTCATAAAGCTGAATAGCCTCTTTCAGGCTTTGGGGTTTAGCAGAGGCCGCCTGGGGCGCTTCAGCTTCCACAGCAGGAGGGCTTTTCTGCACTTTGCACTTGCAACCGAAGGACAACAGCAATGTGCCAAGCGCAATGAGCAAAAGGATAATGCTCTTTCTTAGCATATATCTAACTTTTCTCGATAAAAAGCGATTATCAGCAATCATAGCTCATCTAAAAGACTTCCCAACATAATGCAAAGGGCGAAGAGAATTAAATTTTTCATGATAATCTCCTATTTTACCAGGGTTATTTTCTTGGTATTCTGTGGATTGTTTGTTTCACGAATCAGATATACTCCTGTGGGACACCTCCTGCCTTCATTATCCCGTCTATTCCACACTACATGAGCGATAGGACTGGCTGCGTTACTCATTGGGATACTTCTAACTTTCTGCCCCTTGATATTGTATATTTCGATACAGTTGTCTGGTGCTTTATGGGCAGGTAAATTTCGGCAAGTCTTTACCACACACTATATATGTTTAAGGCTGATCTTGAATAATAATATCAAACAAATACATGATATTCTAAGTCTTGATATTTCGTCAAGGACTGTTTTTGGAGTTTTGGAGAGTTGAGATGGTTTAGCTTTATAGCCTTTATAATCGCAGCCAAGTCAAGTTTGATCAGAGGTAGGATATGTAGCTTCGGATTGTCACGCCTTCAAAGGCGGGGGAAAAGTCTTGCGGCGGGTATGAGCTCTTTGAATGACGGTTAAACCGTCAGCTAAAGTCTTTCAAGGCAGATTGTTGATGGAGGTTTTCTTGCGGCATTATCCAATATATGGATAGCAGGAGGACAGATATAGTTTTTACGGAAGGCAGGAGTATGCCCGTCATGAAATGGAGTGTGCAGGATTATGATGTGCACATAAGCACGAAGGTTTGAACTTATCAGGCTATGGAAAAGACCCTGGACAGGCAGCAGTTTGTGGCATCACGGGTATATTCATCACTAAAATGGCAGAAATCCATAAGGAATATCAAGGTGGTAAGTAATTGTATAAGTGATGTTTTCAAAATTATGAAGATAAAAAATGCCTTCCGGATAAAGATTCTGCTTGACAAAAAAGCGGGCATTGAGGATATTGATCAAACATATGCAACAAGAACAACGCTGGGGGCGTAGTTCAGTTTGGTTAGAACGTCTGCCTGTCACGCAGAAGGTCGCGAGTTCGAGTCCCGTCGCTCCCGCCATAAATTCGGACGCCTGTTCAGGCGTCCTTTTTTCGTTAAGTGAAGAATATGATACTGTATAAAGCTATATTTTCCCTGCTCAACCTCATACTTGAGGTGATTTACTATATTAGCTATCCGCTATCGAGGCTAATAGCTTTGCCGTATCAATATAATGAAGGCTTTCAAAGGCCTGCCAGGCGTCAGGACAGGCCGATCTTGATTCACGCAGCCTCTGTGGGTGAGGTCAATGCCGCTTCCGCTTTGATCAAAACTCTCTTGCAAGAAGGCTATCCCATCCATATAAATACGGTTACCATCACAGGCAGAGCTTTGGCGCAGAGCATGTTTCCCCAGCTTGGCATCAGCCTGGCTCCCCTGGATGTATTGCATCTGAGGAAGAGGCAGATGAGGATGCTAAGGCCCCGCTTGATCTTGATAGTGGAAACCGAGATCTGGCCGAATCTACTATATGCAGCCGGTCAATTTGCTATTCCTATCGTTTTCGTAAATGCCCGGCTTTCGGAAATATCATTGAAAAACTATCTGAAGATAGGGCCGCTATTGCGCATCATAGGCAGCAGCATCAAGGCCATCCTGGCCCAAAGTGCAGAGGACAAAGCGAGATTTGAAAAGCTATTCCAGCAGGTACCGGTATCCCAGGCCGGAAATCTCAAGTTTTGCCTTTCTTTACCTGAATACGATGCTGCCAAGATCAAGGATGATCTGGGCATAAGGAACGATGATTTTATCCTGGTTTGGGGAAGCTCTCGTCCCGGGGAAGAGGTGCTGATTTTGGGGCTGCTTCCTGAGCTCAAGAAAGGCATACCAGCTCTAAAATTGATCCTGGCACCCAGGCATCCCAAGCGCATCCCGGAAGTGGAGAAATTGCTGAGTGGTATAAACTACCAAAAGCTTTCCAGCCTGGATACTAAAGCCGGATGGGACGTCCTTTTGATAGATACCCTGGGGCAGCTGAGCAAAGCCTACTCTATCTCAGATCTGGTGATAGTGGGAGGCAGTTTTTATGACTTTGGCGGGCACAATCCCCTGGAGCCTGCTTTTTATGCCAAAGCCATAGTAATGGGAGGCTACCATTCCTCTTGCCGGGATTCGGTGCGCATCTTGCAAAAAGCGAGTGCCATCCTGATCTCAGAGCCGGATAAGCTGCTGGAAGACCTTTTGGCTCTGGCCGGCGACAGCGGGCAAAGAGAAGAAATGGGGAGAAATGCAAAAATAGTCTTGACGGAAAATGCCCATGCGTTAGATGTTCATGTAAGAGGTATAAAACAATGTCTGAAATGATTCGTGAAGCCATGTATTACAAAAAGCTCGGCAAAGATGTATTGCAGTGCGAGCTGTGCCCACATTATTGTGTAATCCCGGTGGGCGAGATGGGCAAATGCAGGTCTCGGGAAAATATAGCGGGAAAACTTTGGGCAGTGAATTATGCCAAAGCTTTGGGCATCTCGGTGGACCCCATAGAGAAAAAGCCCTTTTACCACTTCCGTCCCGGTAGCAATATACTTTCTTTGGGGCCGAATTCCTGTAATCTCAGCTGCCGCTGGTGTCAGAACTATCAGATTTCACAATTTGATAGTCCGACCGTAAAGCTCAGTCTGGAGGACCTGTACAGGGCGGTAATGAAACACAATCCTACTACCATGCAGCTTGCTTTTACCTATACAGAGCCGCTTACCTGGTATGAATATATCCTGGATTTTGCGGCTATGTATCCGGAAGTAAAGCTCGCCCTGGTCTCCAATGGCTATCTGAATCCGGAGCCTTTGGCGCAGCTTTTACCACATATTACCGCCATGAACATCGATATCAAGGGGATTACGGAAGAGCTTTACAGGCAGCAGTGCGGTGGGAGCCTCAAACAGATCAAAGAAAATATCCGCCAGGTCTGGGAAGCAGGTGTGCATTTGGAGCTTACCTTGCTGCTGATCCCCGGGCTCAATGATCGTGAGGAAGAGCTGAATGAATTGGTGGATTTTATCGCCTCTGTCAGCCCTGAAATCCCGCTGCATATCTCGGCATATCATCCCACTTATCTTACCGATCTGCCCGCTACAAAGGCGCAGGATATTGTTCGGGCCCGCGAGATTGCTTTGAGAAAGCTATCTTATGTATATGGTGGAAACTTGGCAGTGGATGGCTTTCAGAATAGCGTGTGTCCGGACTGCGGTAAAGTTCTGATCCGCAGGTCAATGTACTCTTGCGACAGCCTGATTGGGGCAGATAAGAACTGTCCTTATTGTGGGAGAACAATCTACGGCCAGTATGACCATTAATATTTTTAAAAAGCTCAGTATCAGCGATGCGATCCTGATCCTGGCTTGTCTGATAGTAGCATATCTGCTGTGGCGTAATTTTAGTGCTGCTACGGATGAAATGCTCTATATATATAAGGAAGACGCCCTGTGGGGAGAGTACGAGCTCTCACATGATACAATCATCGAAATTGATCAGCACAATACGGTGCAAATTCAGGATGGGAAGGCGCGTATGCTCTCATCTGATTGTCCGGATAAGCGTTGTGTAAGACAAGGTTTTAACAAAAGCATGCCCATCATCTGCTTGCCTAATAGGATAGTGCTGGAATTTGAAGATCGGGAAAAACAGCGCAAGCTGATCCTGCAATAGGACAAAAACATGAAGATAGCGCTTTACGCATCCGGTCACGGCTTTGGCCATGCCACTCGAATAGCCGCTCTGGCCGATAGTTTCATCCGCTTTGGCATCTATGTATATCTGTGTACAGACCGTCCGCAGTTTCTCTTTCAAGAGCTGAAGGATGAAGACTATCAATATCGGGAAGTCTGCATCGATGGGGGAGTGGTGCATGCAGAGAATCTGGTTACAGATTTGCCTGCGACCAAGCTTGAATTGCTGCGGCTTTTTAGCCAGAGAGAAGAGATAGTAGCACGGGAAGTGGAATTCCTGCGCCAGGAGAATATCGATCTGGTAGTAGCCGATATCCCCTTCTTTATAGTAGAAGCTTGCGGTTATGCCGGGGTTCCGGTCTTCGGAGTTTCAAATTTTGATTGGGCTTTTATCTACAAAGCAATCTTCGCGGAAGATGAGGAGATGCTTCCGGTGATAAATACCATCTGGAGCTTGTATCGCAGGATGGACAAAAGCTATCTGCTCGATCTGGGCAGCATAGATAGCGTACCAGGATTTAAGAACCCGGCGCATGGGGGACTCCTGAGCCGGGAAAAGAATGTGATCAAAGACATACGTCATGAATATGACATCGCCGATGACGAGCCTATTTTGCTGATGATCTTTGGTGGAGAAGGAACTATAGACCTGCCTGTATCTGAGATCTGTAAAGCTTGGGACGGGGTGGTAATGACTCCCTATCAGGCCACTGATATCGGCAATCTGATCTGGGTTTCACCGGATGAAGACTTTTTGAGTCTGATCTATACAGCCGACCTCATTATCTGCAAGCCGGGTTATAGCACATTCTCGGAGATACTTGCGCTGGGCAAATCCATGATTTGTGTTCCCCGCAAAAACTACCCCGAAGAAGAAGTTTTATTGGAAGGGATAAAGGACTATCCTCCGGCGGTGATAGTGGAAGACTTTCCGCAGGATATTCAGAAGATCAGAGAGCTTTTTGCCAAAGTCCCGCATGGGGATTATGAGCAGGAAACATCCAATAGCGAGCTGGCAGGAAAGATGCTATCCGAATATCTCAAAATAAAGTACCCCGAAGACAGGCTGATCAGCGTGTGCGATCTGGGCTCAAACAATATGAATTATCTGCTTTACAATAAGAGCAGGGAAGAGCTGATCTATCGCACCTGGTGCAGTACCTATCTGGGAAAAGATATATCAGATGGCTTGCTCTCGGCACGAAGCCTGGTGCGAGCATTTTTTGCCATCGCAGAAATTTTAAACAGAGATCAATGTATACATTCAGAAAAGTATCTCATTGCCACCGGTGTGAACAGGCAGGCCAAAAACGCCTCTGAGCTGCTGAATCGCATCAAAAAAGAATATCATTACAAAACCAAGGTTATCAGCGCAAAAACCGAGATGAATTATGCCTGGCAGGCGGCTCTGCCTTGGATGCAGCAGGGGAAAACCAACGTCGTAATAGACATTGGAGGAGCCAGCACCGAAATCGCCTGGTTGGGTGCAAAAGAAAAGATTCTGGGCATTTCCCTGAATTTTGGTCTGCAAAGCCTTTTGCGGGAAGAAGCGGCAGGTAATTCTGCTATCCTAAAAGTGCGCCAGGACTTTGCGGATCTACCCGATATGCAAAACGTCAATATCATCGCAGTGGGACTTACAGCTACTGTGCTGGCCAGAGTTCTGAAGAAGATGAATTACCGACAGATTCTAAGCAGCACAGAGCTTGTTATCGGTCACAGCGAAATAGTAGAATTTAAATCCGCGCTTGAAAGCGAGGACACGAAAGAATATAAGTACCTGATGAACAGTGAATTCGAACTGTCTTCCATACACATGGCAGCATTGGTAATGGAGCAATTGCTGGACAGATATGACTGCTGGAATTTTATGGTATGCAACGATGGAATATCTATAGGATATGCAAAGTGGATAAAATGAATGAATTAACTTTTGGGGTAGACGATTTTAAGGTGATCGCCGGGCCCTGTTCGATAGAAGATTATGAAAGCCTTTACGAGACCGCAAAAGACCTCAAAGCGCGTGGTATCACTATGTTGCGGGGAGGAGCGTATAAACTCCGAACCTCAATTCATAGCTTCCGCGGCTTGGGGGACGTCGGCATCATGCACATGGCCCAAGTGGGCAATGAGCTCGGACTAATCACAGTATCTGAAGTGACCCAGACCGATAAGGTGGAATATATGGCAAAGCATATAGACATCCTGGTGGTGGGTACCCGAAATATGCACAATTACCCGCTGCTGGAGCTACTGGGTAAGATAGATAAACCGGTGATTCTCAAACGCGGAATCGCGGCAACCTATGATGAATGGCTGGCAGCAGCAGAATACATCATGGAAAGCGGAAACGAGCGCGTGATCCTATGTGAGCGCGGCATCCGCACCTTTGAGCGGGAAACACGTTATACGCTGGATATTTCGGCTATAGCGATGATAAAGAGTAAAAGCAAACTTCCCATCATTATCGATCCTTCTCATGCCGCGGGAGATCGGACTTTGGTGCCATCTCTGGCTTTGGCCGCTATCGCCGCCGGAGCAGATGGCCTGATGATAGAATCTCAATTGAATCCCAAAGATAGCATTTGTGATGCAAGTCAAACCGTGAGCCCGGATGTGATCAGCATGATCCTGAGCCTTGCTCCAGAGCTGCGCTCACTCACCAAAAAGGCGAACTTTTGAAATACTATATAGAAACCTACGGCTGTCAGATGAATGTAGCGGATACTGAGCTCATCATCTGTATCCTGAACGATGCCGGTTACAAATATGTTCAAGACATTGATGCTGCAGACATTCTGCTCTTTAATACCTGTTCGGTGCGCGAGCATGCAGAGCAGAGAGTTTTGGGTAGAATCTCAAACGAGCGGCATCGGAAAAAGAGCAAACCAGAGCTGAAGATAGTGCTGTTGGGCTGCATGGCACAGAGGATAGGGGAGAGGCTGATAAGGGAAGACCTGGGGATAGATTATGCCGTGGGAGTAGATCAATACAAGGCCCTGCCCCGCCTCCTGGAGCAGAATCAGGGCTGCTTGCTGGATTTTGATACAAACGAAAATTATCAGCATCTGCTGCCTGTACATCAGGGTGAACATTGCGCATTTGTAACCATCATGCGGGGTTGTAACAATTACTGTTCATACTGTATAGTTCCATACGTGCGCGGCAGAGAACGCAGCCGTCCTTATGAGGATATTTTGCAGGATCTGCAAAGTGCAGTGAAACGAAACATGAAGGACGTCACTCTGCTGGGGCAAAACGTGAATTCATATCACTGGAAGGATTTAAGCTTTCCGGCCTTGCTGAAAAGACTGCAGGAGGATGTGCCGGAGCTATACAGGCTGCGCTTTGTGACCTCTCATCCCAAAGACCTTTCCGACGATCTGGTTCAGGTAATGGGAGATGGCGGTAAGCTATGCGAGCATATACATTTACCCATGCAAAGCGGCAGCAATGCCAGCCTGATACGCATGAACCGCTCTTACACTTATGAGCAGTATCTAAACCGGGTAAAAGCCCTCAGGGCAGCCTCAAAAGACATCGCTATCACTACAGACCTTATTGCAGGTTTTCCGGGTGAAACCCAGGAGCATTTTGAAGCTACCTTGTCAGCAATGCGTGAAATCGAATTTGATTATGCATTTTGTTTTAAATACAGTGAGCGGGAAGGAACTGCTGCGGCCAAATATCAGGATCAGCTTCCGGAAGAGCTTCGCCTGAGCAGATTGCAAACCATGATCGAACTGCAGCGAGAAATCACACTCAATAAATTCCGCGCTCAGATCGGAAAGGAAGTCGAAGTCTATGTGGAAAGCTTTAGTAAAAAAAGTATGCGCCAGGTATCAGGCAAGACCAGAGATTTCAAAATAGCGGTTTTAGACGGCGATCGATCTCAGATTGGAACTTTGGTACGGGCAAAAGTTATTGCTGCGACAGCGGGGACACTGATCTGTGAGTAAGATATATACTTGTCGCCTTAAGGCATGTTATGTAAACTTGCCGGCATCCAGGCATCGTCCTCAGGTGCAGATACTTGCATCTTCCCCATCTAAAGTATTGGAGACTATATGAAAAGCATGACCGGCTTTGGGAAAAGCCATAAAACACAAAGCAATATCGAATGTGACATTGAAATAAAAAGTGTGAACGGCCGCTATCTGGATCTAAAAACCTATGTTCCTCGTGAATTGAGCTTTTTTGAGCACACCCTCCGCAAAGAGCTTTCAAAATACGTCAGCCGTGGCACTATCGAGATCAGGGTCAATACAAATGACCTGCGAGAGCCTAAAGTGCGCTTAAACGAGTCTAAATTGCGAAAATACCATGAAATCATCTTGCAAGCCCAAAAAGTACTGGGTATCAAGGGCGATCCCCCTTTGGAGTATATCCTGGAAGAACCGGGTGTGATCCAAAGCGTAAATCAGCTGGATGAAGACCCTGATATGCTGCAGATTTTGCAGGAAACCTTAAGCGAAGCCTTGAACAACCTGCAAAGCTCTATGTATAAGGAAGCCGTGGATATCAAAGAGGTTCTGATGAATTCCATGCACCAGATTCTGCCTGCTATCAAGCGCATCAGTAAACAAATCCATCCCTTCAAAGAAGAGCTCTTTAACAATATGATGAAGCGCAGCCACGAGATAGTGAACACTTACAAGCTGGAAAATATGGAGCAGCGTATAGTGCAAGAGCTTGCTATATATATTGATAAGTACGATATACAGGAAGAGATGAGTCGCCTGGAATCACATATCAGCACTTTTTTGGACACCTTGAACCGACCCAAACAAGATGATATCGGGAAGACCCTGAATTTCATCAGCCAAGAGATGCAGCGCGAGGCGAATACTCTGGGCTCTAAATTCTCCAATAGCAAGACTTTCCCCGATATACTGATCATCAAAGAAGAGATAGAAAAGTGCAGGGAGATAGTGCAAAATGTCGCCTAAACCTCTGCTTTCCTGGAAATCTTGGCCTTTTGTGGAACGTCCTTTGAGCTCGACTCTGCTGGTTGCCTTCCTCATTTTCCTGAATTTCTTTCTGTATAGACTGGCCATAGTACAGTGGAGCATGCCTTTCTTCTATATAGCCGGCTGGGTCTTGGTAATAGGCAACCTTCTCCCCTACTTCATTATTACAGAATACGAACTTTACGAGCGTGAAGTCCGCATACGTTACATATTCTTCAAAGTTAGACGTCCCTGGACAGATTTTGGATGTTTTTACAAGGACAAACGCGGAGTAATGCTATCTACATTTAAAGTGCCCAGAAGACTGGATCCTTTTAGAGGTCAGTCTCTGCGCTTTTCCAAAACTGGAGCAGAACTGCCGGCCCTGCTCGAGATCTTAAGAGAGAAAATCGGCAAAGAATATTAAAGGAACAATATGAGTACCAACAATATAAAAGATAAGATATCAAGTATATTATCGAAAAACTACCCCAAAGGTCTTACCTACAGTGAGATATGCTCAGAAACAGGCTCTACCAAGAAGACAAAATCCTCTGTGAGCCAAAGCCTGGCGGCTATGCTACTGGATGGAAAGCTCATCAAAGAACGAAAACGCTACCGGCTCAGCAAGCCACCACGAGAAGCTGCTCAAGAAGCTCCGAAGCAGGAAAAGCTGCAACAGCAGAGCTCGGCTCTCATCGAAGGCACATTTGACGCCACCTCTTTGGCCCGGGACCGCTCCTTTGCCTTTGTGCGCACTCCCGAACATGACTATTTCGTAGATAGCGAAGACACCTTGAATGCCTATCATAACGACAAAGTCCTTATTGAAGCCCGTAAACGCAGCCGTCAGGGCGAAAGTGGAGTGGTGAGGCGGATAGTCAAAAGGGCCAATGAAATGCTCCCCGGAAGCGTCGGAAAGGTTCAAAACCGTTGGATCTTCGTAGCGTCAAACCCCAAGATCCATACCTGGTTTGAGATCAGTGATCTGGGCAATGCTCAGCCGGGGCAAAAGGTTATACTCACCGTTACAAACTGGGGCAATCCCCTTAGCAACAAGATGCCGGTGGGCAAGATCACCGAGATTTTGGGCGAATCTGGCGATCCTCAGGTGGAGCTATTGGCAGTGATCCGTGAATATCAACTGCCCCTGGAATTCCCTCAGGAGGTGATAGAAGAAGTATCCCGCCTGCCGGAGCATCCACAAAAGGCCGATATCTCAAAGCGTCTGGACCTCAGAAGCCTTTTTACCTTCACGATAGATCCTGCTTCTGCCAAGGATTTTGATGATGCCATTTCTATCAAGAAGCTGGATAAGGGCTATAGACTTTGGGTTCACATTGCAGACGTAGCACATTATCTGCCAATAAATAGCCTTGCTTTTGCTGAGGCGGCCAAACGGGGGAATAGCTTTTACTTTCCCAAGAAGGTGATTCCCATGATTCCGGAGCGGCTTTCGAATCTTATCTGTAGTCTCAGACCTGGAGAAGATAAGCTTTGCATGACGGTTGAGACTGATTTTGACCTCAGCGGCCGGGTGCAAAAACAGCGGCTGTATGAGAGCGTGATATCCTCTGATGCCCGTCTCGCTTATGAGGATGTGGATGATCTTTTTGAAGGCAAACCCTCTCAACTCTCCCCCACCCTCAAAAAGGCACTGCAAGAAGGCCGGAAGCTGTCCAGAAAGCTCACCATAAAGGCTAAAGACGAAGGATACATCTTCTTTGATCTGCCCGACATCGAATATGAATATGACGAGGATGGCTTTGTGCATCGCCTCAGCCTGGCTGAAGAAACCGAGAGTCATAAATTGATCGAAAACTTTATGCTCGTGGCTAATAAGTATGTGGCCACAGAGCTCTCCAAGCGTGCCCCGGCAACAATATTTCGCATCCATGAAGACCCTGATAGCCAGAAGATTGAGCGTATGGCTACCGTGCTTGATTTCTACGGAATATCCTATATAGAAAAAGAGAACCTGAATAAAAGCATACAACATCTTTTATACTCGCTTCCCAATAAGGACTACCACAGAGTCTTTGATCGCATCATCCTCAGAAGCATGAAGAAGGCGAAATATACCACCGAGCACATTCGCCATTTTGGCCTGTCTTTGGAGGATTACACTCACTTCACCAGCCCCATCCGCCGGCTTTGTGATCTGGCTGTGCATCATCTGTGCAAGCGTTATATATGCAAAACCAGTAAGGAAAACATCAGCAAAGAACAGATCAAGCATTGGGCCAGCGTAGCTTCAGAACAGGAACTTCAGGCCGATCAATCCGAGCGTGATATCGAGCGCGTGTATAGCGCCACCTTTATGAAAGATCGGATAGGTGATGAGTTTACGGCCATGATGGTCTCAGCCAATAGCTCTGCAGCTTTCCTGCGTTTGAACGAGATGCCGGTGACGGCTGTGCTGAAAAAGGATCAATTTGGCAAAGGCAAGTGGGAATTCCACGAACGGGAAATGCGCTTTGTAAATCCCGCTAACAACCGGTCTTTTGAGCTCATGGACAGCCTGAAGGTAAGGATCATGGAAGTAAGCGACGATGTTTACCTGGAGCTTACCGATGCTCCTGATGCTCACACACATTATCACAATATCAAGAGGCCGGCTGCAACAGGCAGTAAAAACGGCAAGAAAAGAATAAGGGTTGACGTAAGAGCTGCCCGCAAAAAAAGTGACAATAAGACAAGAAAGCAAAGCAGGAAGAAAAAATAATGAAGCAAGCAATAGGGATATTTGATTCCGGAGTGGGTGGACTTACGGTCTTTAAAGCGATACGTCAGGCTTTCCCCCAGCAGGATTTGATCTATTTCGGGGATACCGCCAGAGTGCCGTATGGGCCAAAATCTCCGAATACTATCATAGAATACTCTGTGCAAAATGCCAGATTTCTTTTGCAACAAGGAATCAAGACCCTCATCGTGGCTTGCAATACCTCTTCCTCTGTGGCTATACCTGATCTGAGCAAGCTTAGCAATATCCCCATTATCGGGGTGATAGATCCCGGCAGTGAAATAGCCGTAAGGTCCACTGAGAACAAAAAGATCGGGGTGATCGGAACCGAAGGAACCATCCGCAGCAAGGCTTACAGCAAGGCGATCAAAAGCCTTGAGCCCAATGCACAGGTCTTTTCCCTGGCCTGTCCCCTCTTCGTTCCCATTGTGGAAGAAGGCTGGCAGGATCATCCCATCGCGCTCAGGATCGTGCAGGAATATCTAAAGCCTATGAAAGATAATGATATAGACACTCTGGTGCTGGGCTGCACTCACTATCCCCTGCTTTCCCACGTGATCCAGGAATACCTGGGCGAAAAGGTGAAGCTGGTGGATAGCGCCAATGCCATTGGCGAGTATCTGAAAAAGCTAATGCCTGCAGAGCATGATGCCAAGCCCGGTAAAGACAGTTATTTTGTAAGTGATAACGAAGATAAATTTGCCACTATCGCCAGCAGAATTCTCGGCGCAGACCTTAGCACATTGAAACGAGTGCGGCTGTACGAGAGCTGGTTTGTAGAATAAACTTTATGCCCGGTGGCATAATATGTCTTACCGGAAAAATATGTGTTTGATAAAAATATAATAGAGAGGATACCATGAAACCTATCATTTTGACTTCCGCCATTACGGGAGCGGAAACCACCCGTAAAGACCAGCCCAATCTACCTGTGACCCCCCAGGAGCAAGCCCGCGAAGCTAAAGCCTGCTTTGAAGCAGGAGCCCGGGTGATCCACCTTCATGTTCGTGAAGACGACGGCACTCCCAGCCAAAGACTGGAGCGTTTTAAGGAGTCCATATCCGCCATCCGCGAGGCTGTGCCGGAAATAATCATCCAAATCAGCACCGGTGGAGCAGTAGGCGAACCTTTTGAGAAAAGACTGGCCCCTCTTGCCCTCAAACCGGATATGGGTACGCTCAACGCCGGAACCTTGAATTTTGGTGATGAGATCTTCATCAACCACCCCCAGGACATCATCCGTCTGGCCGAAGCTTTTAAAGAATACAACGTAGTGCCCGAAGTAGAAGTATATGAATCCGGGATGATCGATGTGGTAAGCAAACTGGTCAAAAAAGGCATTATCACCCATACTCCTCTGCATATCCAATTCGTTTTGGGAGTGCCTGGCGGCATGAGTGGCAAGCCCAAAAACCTGCTGTATATGATCGAACATCTGGCAGAGGAAATTCCTACAGCTACCTGGGCTGTGGCCGGAATCGGCAGATGGCATCTGCCCACTTCGATGGTGGCAATGGTAGCCGGTGGCCATATCCGCTCTGGCTTTGAAGACAATATCTTCTATCACAAAGGCGTAATTGCAGATTCCAATGCTCAGCTGGTAGCCAGACTTGCCCGCATTGCCGATGAGATTGGACGTCCTATAGCCACTCCAGCGCAGGCTCGTGAAATCTTAGCTTTACCTGCCAGGTAAGGAGAGCTGATGCACTTAAGCGAAAATGCGCAGATAGTACTGCAAAAGCGCTACTATAAAAAAGACGAAAAAGGTGACTTTATCGAGGATTGGGAAGCTCTGGTCGAGCGCGTTTCCAAAAATATTGCCAATGGCGATAAAGCCCTGTATGAGAAGTTTTACGCACTCTTGGATAGTGGAGATTTCTTACCAAATTCTCCCACTTTGATGAATGCCGGGGCGGATTTGCAACAGCTTTCAGCCTGTTTCGTGCTGCCCATTGAGGATAGCATGGAAAGCATCTTTGAGACCGTGAAAAACGCCGCTTTGATCCATAAAAGCGGCGGAGGCACCGGCTTTTCCTTCAGCAGATTGAGAGAGGCCAATGCCCGCGTGCGCTCTACCAATGGCGTATCCAGCGGGCCCATCTCCTTTATGAAGGTCTTCAATTCCGCCACAGATGCGGTGAAGCAGGGCGGTACTCGTCGTGGCGCCAATATGGCTATCCTGAATGTAGATCATCCCCAGATTCTGGATTTTATTACCTGTAAAAAGAATCCTCTGGAACTGACCAATTTTAATATCAGCGTAGCTCTTACCGAGAATTTTATGCGCGCTATGAACGAAGACAAGGACTATGATCTCATCTCCCCACATACCGGCAAAGTAGCAGGACAGCTCCATGCCGGCAAGGTATTTGACCTCATTGTGGAAATGGCCCACAAAAATGGAGAACCAGGCATAGTATTTTTAGACAGGATCAATCAGGTAAACCCCACTCCGGCTTTGGGGGACATAGAATCCACCAATCCCTGTGGAGAGCAGCCGCTTTTGCCAAATGAAGCCTGCAATCTGGGCTCCATAAACCTGGCTGCCCTGGCCGTAGAAGATGACATCAATTGGATTCGGCTGCGGGAAGTGGTGCGAGACAGCGTGGACTTTTTGGACTGCGTGATAGACCAATCCTCATACCCTTTGCAGATTATTGCCGAAATGTCCAGGTCAAACCGTAAGATCGGCCTTGGTGTGATGGGCTGGGCAGACCTGCTTTATCAGCTTAAAATACCGTATATGAGTCAGGAAGCGGTGGATTTAGCAGAGCGAGTGATGGAATTCATCGATTTTGAAGCCAAGACCCGAAGCATGGAGCTGGCCCGGGAAAAGGGCAGTTTCCCAAATTTCCAACAGAGCATTTACGCCCAGGGCGAGCTTAATCGCGAAGGGAAATACTGCGATTGGGAAAAGCTGGCCCGGGACATTCAGGAAAATGGGCTTCGTAATGCCACTCTCACCACCATCGCCCCCACCGGCACCATCAGCATGATCGCGGATACATCCAGCGGAGTCGAACCTCAATTTTCTCTGGTTTACGTGAAAAACGTGATGGACGATGCAAAGCTGCTCTATGTGAATAAATGGTTTGAAGCAAGTCTGGAAGAATGGAATCTGCTTACTCAGGAACTCCTGGAAGAAGTGGGTCAAAGCGGCTCTGTGGCACATATCACCGAGATTCCGGATGAACTGCAGGAGACCTTCCAAACTGCTCACGATATAAATCCAAATTGGCATATCCGCATGCAAGCTGCTTTT